>JAYVMQ010000080.1:0-3972 GCA_043758855.1 Chloroflexota bacterium | reverse complement strand
ATCCAGGGCAATAGCTGCCAGTCGCCCCGCGCCCAGCGGTGCTGGCGAGCCGTCGATACCAGGTAGTTCGAGGGGTATTCATCGAAGAACTCGACATCGGTCACGAGCCCGGCCCGGGCGAAGACGCCCTCGAACAGGTCATGGCTCAGGAGCGTGTTCTCAGGCACCCGGTCCGCCATCGCGGCGCTGAAGGCGTCCAAGTCATAGATCCCCTTGCCGGTGAAGCTGCCCTCCCGGAACAGGTCCTGGTAGACGTCGGAGGCCGCGAATGAATACGGGTCGATCCCAGCCGAACCGGAGAATATCCGCTGGAACATCGAGCCCTCATGCTCGGCCGGCAAAGTCGATGTGATCCGAGGCTGTAGCACGCCGTAGCCGTGGGTCACCCGGCCCGCTCGCACGTCGAAGGTCGCCTGGTTGAGCGGATGGGCGATCGTGCCCACCAGGCGCCCTACGGCGCCCCGAGGCAGCCGGGTATCGGCGTCGAGCGTGACCACGTAGCGCACGCCAGTCGGCGGCGTCGACGCGGCCCGCCCGGTCGTCAGGATGCCCGTCTCCGTCGAGCCACGCAGGAGGGCATTCAGCTCGTGCAGCTTGCCGCGCTTGCGCTCCCAGCCCATCCACCTGCCTTCGGCCTCGTTCCAGCGACGCTTACGGTGGAAGAGCAGGAACCGGGCGCCCCCACCTGGAGCCTCGCCGTGGCGCTCGTTGAGCCGGTCGATGGCCGAGGCGGCCGCTGAGAGAAGATCGTCGTCGCCGGGCACATTCTCTGTCGGAGCGTCGAGCCAGTCCGACAACAGGGCGAACCGAAGATCGCCCTCGCGGTTCCCCAGGTAGTGGACCTCCAGGCCGCCGACCTGCGCTTCCGCGTCCGCCGCGCTGGTGAACAGCATTGGCACGACGACAAGCGTCCGCATCCGGGACGGCACGCCCGAGTCGAGATCGAGACGGGGCAGCGCTCTCGGGTCCAACGAGTTGGTGACCGCCCGGTTGACGAGCGCGATCGCAAGGTCGGTGGCAGGCCCGAGAGCAAGGATGGCCACGACGATAATGGCGGCACCCGCGGCGCCTCCAGCGGCGGACAACAGGAGCGGCACGGCAAGGATGAGCGCCGTGGCCAGCGCGAGCGATCCGAGGTAGCCGGCTAGCGCGGCCCGGACAATTGCTCGCCGCAGCCGGCCAGCCAACGGAACCCGAACGTGGAGGGCCCGCTCGAACTCAAAACGGCCGTCGGAGACCAAGTAGTAGCCGGGATCTCTGTGGCGGGCTGCCAGCGACGGTTCGATATCCGCTCCCGACGGCGCGGCGTCCGCCATTGCCGCAGCCCTTCGGGCAACCTCGACTTCAGCCAGGCCCGAACCGCGGGCCAGGTCTTCGACGGCGTGCCGGTAGCGATCTCGAGTCGCGAAGTCCATCTCCCCGAATGAACTTTGTGCGCAAAGAACCGCGTCGACCAGGCTGACACTTTCGACAAATTGGGCCCAGTCGAACCATGAGATGAGGCGCATGCTCGTGATCACGTTTCGGACAGTCACGTTCATGGTTGCCTGGCGCTGATGTTCGAGGCGGACCATCTCCTCGGTGGTGGTCCCTTGGGCCGCGAGGAGCTGGTCCAGCCAGCGCAGGGCAGGGGTAACCGCAGGGTCCTGGTCGCGCAGGCGCTGGAAGAGCTGGACGCGGGCCACCGTTGGAAAGGCCGCGGGCGAGAGCCGACGCAGAGATGCCGCCGCGGCCTCTGGGCTGTCTGTACCCAGGCCAAGGAGGCTGTCGGCTAATTCGTCCGCCTTCTGCCGCGCCGCCCGGCTGCGCACGATCTCCTCCGCAACCCGGCGGAGGTTGTCAACAAGGAGGATCCGGAGGCTGATCGCGATCGCCCATAGCTCGCCGAGTGTGAGCGGCTCCACTCCTTGATAGGCGCGCACCGTGCGCCGCAGACTCTCGGGTTCGAAGCGGCTGTCCGTGTGCGCGATGTAGGCCCACACAAGGCCCAGGACGCGGGGGTAGCCCGCAAGGTGGCCCTCGGCCAGCTTGGGCAGCTCGCGGTAGTAGTTCTGGGGAAGGTCGTCACGGATCTCACGGAGTTGCTCGTCGATGATGTGGAAGTTGTCGAGGAGCCACTCGGCGGCCGGCGTGATCGAGCGCTCATCCTTGGTGGCAAGGGCCAGGACGCGGTACGACTCCAGCAGGACGCGGCCATTCTCGGCGATGCGGGGCGCGACGGCATGTCCCCGACGAGGCGCATCGGTGATTTTCTGGGCGGCGGCAAGGGTCTGCGCGTGTTGCTCCAGCCGCTCCACGCTGAAGAGTTCCGCGAGGATCAACTCTCCGAACTCGGCTTGCAGGCGAACCCGCCGCCGACCGCGATGGGGCGGATTTGGGAGTGGCTGGTTCAATCTCAACTTTCGCCTTCGGCGTACAGCCTGACCCGGCCTGGACTCACCTCAAGCTGGGGACGAGTCCATGATAACGGCCCTCTTCTTCCGAAAGGACCATCGGTCACCGAAAGGACCATCGGTCCGCAGCACAGGATCGAGTCCGGATTGGCAGAGTGGGCTGGACGCAGCGCCGCCGTCTGAGTTTGGTGTACCCATGGGTGGTCGGGGCGAGAGGGCAGCCCCCGAGACTGGGCGCTTAGTGGCCCGGAGCGTGTCGATGCCGGCAGCCGGAGGGCTCGAACTTCAGTCGGCTCCAACAACGCTAGCGAAGTGGTGCACGTCCGTGCCGTAGGCGCAGCCAGGTCACCGTCGTCACAAGCAGATCCATGGCCGCCGACCACAGATCCGAGGGGATGGCAAATGTCGGCGCCCGAGGCTCGGCGCCGGAGGCTGACAAGCGGCCGCGAGGAGGCCGCGTGGATGCACGCCGGCTCTACTGCCGAGCCGGCAGCTACAACCGGCTCGCATCCGATGTGGAGCTAAAGTCCCTTGAGCAGGTTCCCCAGGGCAAGGATCGCGTACGCGGCGAGTGCAATCCAGACCACCGCCACGGTGTTGAGTGGGTTGGTTATGACGCCATTGGCGATGAGGAAAGCGATGATCGCAACGATCAGGGAGACGATGAACGTGACCACTTTCGGCGCACTGAGTCGCATGGGTCTCCTCCCAGAGATTGCATCGGATGCTACTTTGGCTCCGTCGCCTCCCGGCGCGTCGCATCGAGCCATTCAAGGCCCGTTCAGAAACTATACACCCCGGCGTGCCGGAAGAGCGCCCTGGCCGGTTGGACGCGCGCCGCCATCGTCAGCCGGTCAGCGGTTGTTCTCGGAGCGTCGAAGGGCGTCCTGGACGTCGCCCTTGGCCTTGCTGATGGCGCCCCTGAGGTATCGGCAGTTGGTCCGCTATCCGGCATCCTCGCCTGGAGTCGGGGCATCGGGGGGGAGGGGCGGACGGGCTACGCCACGAAGCTGAGACCTCGGTCCGAAACGTCGCGATCGTTCGAGTAATCGCCGACCCGGCGTACAAGGCCGTGTACGCGGCCCAGGCGAGCGGTGGCGCAGGGTGAGCGCCACCGCACAGATGACGGCCCCCGTGCCCGCGGCCGCCGCCGTCGACCCGACGAACCGGCTCTGGCAGTGGACGCGGGCCTGCGGCGGAGCGAGACGGAAGAGACGCTCGTTGGTCGCGAGAGGCCCGGCATTCCCCGCGCCGTTGAAGAGCACCGCGCCAACCAGTAGGAATGCGGGCGCGAACGGATTCGCCGGGATTGCGGCGGCACAGCACACTGCCGCGACTGTCCGTAACAGGAAGCTGGCTCGCAGCACGCGGCTCGACGAGCCGCCAAAGAGGAACGAGCCTGCCGCCAGCGAGCCGGCCAGCGAACCAGCGGCCGCGACGCCGGAAAGGGCCACGGCGAAGCCGGCCGACATCCCCAGAACGCTCAGGGCATAGAGCGACAGGGAGGGGACAAGGCCCTGCCCTTGACGCTCTAGTCTATGAAGCGGCGGAACTCGGGTGGTATTTCAGCGACTGCGGC
>JAYVMQ010000079.1:0-5572 GCA_043758855.1 Chloroflexota bacterium | reverse complement strand
CCCAGGCGGATCTGCATCTCGTCAGGCGGCGTCCTGCCGCCGAGGCCGTCCTGGTTGTCTGAGCCTTCGCCAGCGTCCACGATCTCTCCTGCCCTCGTGATCTCGCCCGGCAGGTAGAGCCAGGCAGCCGACGCCCGGCAGTCTAGTACCTTTCGAGGCCCACCGTCTTCTCAATCGCGGGCATTACAAGACGTCGGGAGCCAATCTCGGTGTCAAGGAAGGCGGCGAGCCGGCCTGTAAGCCGAGTTCTGTACCGCGACTTGCGTCGCGGCGACGATCATCCATCTACGACCACCGGTTGCCCGGTGGCTCAAGCGGCCGACCCGAGGACTGGGCAGCGCGACCTCTTCCGTCCGAACCTGCGGTCGCCCGAAGGCTCGAACTGCGTCCTCCTATTTGGCCTTGCTCCGAGCAGAGTTTGCCGCGTTTCACCTCCCGGTCCGAGCTAGGCCCGGCCCGGGCTACGTCTCTGTGGCACTGGTCCTCGCCTCGCGGCGGACGGGCGTTACCCGCTACCCTGCGCTGAGGAGCTCGGACTTTCCTCGAGTTCCACGTTGGCGGGCTCCTGAGAGCTGCCACTGTGGAACACGCGATCGTCCAGCCGACTCGCCGACGGGGGATTGTAGTCTCCTCCGGCGAGACCGCCAAGTTCGGAGAGGAAATGCGACCCGAGGCACGAGGATTCCAGCGAGGATGAAGACCGAGGCGGTTCGCGTCAGACGCGCCACCGCGGACGACGCTCGTGCCATTGCCGAGATCGTCGTTGGCGGCTGGCAGACGGCCTACCGCGGCATTCTGCCGGACGACTTCCTGGCGGGACTGTCGGTGGGCGCCCGAGAGGTCGCGTGGCGCATGCGCCTCGAATGCGAGGACGACGGCAGCAGAGAGCCGATCTGGGTGGCCGAGGTGGCCGGCGAGGCGATCGGTTTCGTAAGCTGTGGTTCGCCTCGCGATGAGGATTGGAAGTCGAGCCGAGGCCAAGTCGGTCGGCTCGGCGGCGAGGTGTACGCCATCTATGTGGCGCCCGATGGGTGGCGCAAGGGCGCCGGCCGGGCTCTGCTCGAGACGGCGACCAGCCACCTACGCGCCTGCGGCTCCGAAACCCTGGTCCTGTGGGTTCTCGAGGCGAACACCAACGGCCGGGAATTTTACGAGGCAATGGGCTGGCGGCCAGACGGCACACGCCATCTACTCGATCTCGGCGGTTTCACAGTCCCGGAGGTCCGGTACCGGCGGCTTTGAGTCGCCTCAGCGTTAGGATACGCACCTGACCAGTTCATCGAAAGGTTGAGGCTTGATGGGTGCAGTAGACAAAAGCAACGGCAGCCTGCGCAAGCTGCTGCGGGTGAAGCCCGGCTCCAAGATCGATCTGGCCGGCTTCGACTGCGCAGCAACCCTGGGTCGTAAGAAGGCCAACGACGAGCCTACCCTGGCCGCGAACCTGGCCCGCCTGGCCGACCTTCAGGACCGGCTCTACGCCGAGGCCAAACACGCAGTCCTGATAGTGCTTCAAGGCATCGACGCCGCCGGCAAAGACGGCACGATAAGCGTCATCGCCGGCGCCTTCAACCCGCAGGGAACGCCCGTCACGTCGTTCAAGGTCCCAACGCCAAAGGAAGCAGCCCACGACTTCCTGTGGCGAGTCCACGCCGCCGTCCCCGGCAGGGGCGAGATCGGTATCTTCAACCGCAGCCACTACGAATCGGTCCTCATCGTCCGGGTGCACGGTCTCGAGCCTGAGGACCGCTGGCGGCGGCACTACCGTGAGATTCGCGAGTGGGAGCGGATGCTCACCCACGAGGGCGTCACGATCCTCAAGTTTTTCCTCGCGATCGACAAGGACGAGCAGCGCCAGCGCTTCCAGGAACGGGTCGATGATCCAACCAAGCGCTGGAAGTTCGCCCTGTCAGACATCGAGGAGCGCAAGTTCTGGGACGACTACCGGGCTGCCTTCGAGGAGATGCTCGCCGAAACCAGCACCGACTACGCGCCCTGGTACCTGATCCCAGCCAACCACAACTGGCTCCGCAATCTCGCCGTGAGCGAGATCGTGGCCGACGCAATAGACGAGCTGAACCCGCAGTATCCCGCGGCGGCTGCGGGAATCGAGCGTCTCAAGGTCGTCTGAAGACAGACACGAGTCCCTCACAGGGGGCTACGACGTGGCTTCTTGCGACTCTGACCGCGGACTTTCCCCGGGCAGCTGCGAACCGGTGATCCTGCCCGCCGCTCCCCTACTTCGGTCGGATCACAGCCACCCATGGCCCGCCGGCCAGCGCCCGGTCGATCGCTTCGTTACAGAGGGCGTCGGCCTGCTTGTTCTGGGCCCGCGGCACGTGGTTGGCGGTCCAGCGCGCAAAATGCGATAGCCGCGCTTTCGCCGCGGCATGAAGCGGGATCAGTTTGGCGTCCTTGACCCGCCAGCGGCCGTGGAGCTGCTCAACGATCAGCTTGGAGTCAAGCAGCATCTCAACCGCCTCGGCACCAAGCTCCTCGGCCAGAGCCAGGGCCCGCACCACGGCTGTGTATTCGGCCACGTTGTTGGTCTGGACGCCCAGATACTCGGAGATGGTCGCGATCGGCGGCGCATCCGGGCGACGCGACGCAGTGCCCGCGGCCTCGATAAGCACCGCACCGGACGACGCCGGACCCGGGTTGCCGCGGGCCGCGCCATCGGTCCTGACGATGAGGGTGCGCAGGCCCAACGGCGCTGCTGGCTGGCCTCCGGGTCGAACAGCTCGCAGTTCGGACTTGGAAGTCGGCGTTTCGGACTCTGGAGCTGCCAGAGACTCCCAGAGCGAATCCCAGCCGCTGTCCTTGGGGCTCAGCCTCGTCGCCCCACGATCGCCGACGATACCTCGAGGATCGCCCTGGTGATGTTGATACCCCTCGGGCAGGCATCGACGCAGTTGAAAATGGTCCGGCAGCGCCACACGCCGTCCTCGTCGGCCAGTATCTCAAGCCGCTCCGCAGCACCTTCGTCCCGAGAATCGAAGATGAAGCGATGGGCCTGGACGATGGCCGCCGGCCCGACGTACTCGGGCCTGGCCCAGAACGATGGGCAGGAGGACGTACAGGCGGCGCACAGGATGCACTTGGTCGTATCGTCGAACTTGGCCCGCTCTTCCTGGCTCTGGCGCCGCTCGCGCTCTGGCTCGGGCTGGTCGTTGATGAGGAATGGCTTGACCGAGCGGTACTTGCCGAAGAACCCGTTCATGTCCACGATCAGGTCCTTCACGACAGGCAGGCCCGGCAGCGGAGCAACCGAGACCTTCTTGCCCAGCTGATCGATGCGAATGCGGCAGGCCAGCCGGTTGCGGTTGTTGATCAGCATCGCGTCCGAGCCGCAGATGCCGTGGCCGCAAGAGCGGCGGAAGCTGAGCGAGCCATCTTGCTCGGCCTTGACCTTGATGAGCAGGTCGAGAACGCGATCCATAGGTTCGCTCTCGACGTCGTAGCGCGCCCAGTGAGGCGCCTTATTGCGCTCGGGATCGTAGCGGAGGATACGGAGTTCGACTTTCATTCCATCGGCCTCAATACGTCCGCGGCTTCGGTTCGAAGCGGGTGATGGAGACCGGTTTGTACTTCAGGGTCGGCCCCTTCGATCCCTTGTACGCGAGCGTGTGCTTGAGCCACTTGGCGTCGTTGCGCTCCGGGTAGTCCTCGCGCGAGTGAGCGCCACGACTCTCCGTTCGGGCAAGGGCACCGGCCACGGTTACCTCGGCCAGATCGAGCAGATAGCCCAGCTCGTTGGCCTCGAGCAACTCCGTGTTGAAGACGCTCCCCCGGTCGGTGATCGAGATGGCGCCATAGCGCCCCTTCAACTCACGGACCCTGGCCAAGGCCTCGGTCAGGAGCTTGCCGTCGCGATACACGCCGACGTTGTCCATCATCACGTCGGCCAGCTGGCTCCGGATCGCGGCCACCTTCTCGCCCGTGTCTTCGCGGGTCCGAATGGCCTCGAGCTGCCCGCGGACCGGCTCGGCGGCATCGGCGATGGGACGCGGCCGTTCCACCTTGCCGGCGTGGCGGGCCATCTGGCGGCCGGCGCGTCGCCCGAAAACGAGCAGCTCCACGAGCGAGTTGGTCCCGAGGCGGTTGGCCCCGTGGACGCTCACGCAGGCACACTCTCCGGCGGCGAAGAGGCCGGGCACGACCGTGCCCTTCTCGTCGCGGACGACCTCGGAGTTGACATTGGTCGGGATGCCACCCATGGCGTAGTGGGCTGTCGGCTGAACCGGAACTGGTTCCTTGAGCGGCTCCACACCCTGGTAGATGCGGGCGAATTCGGTGATGTCCGGCAGCTTCTCCTCGATAACCTTGCGGCCGAGGTGGCGCACGTCCAGGTACAGGTAATCCTTGCCGCCGATTCCGCGGCCGGCCCGGATCTCCTGGTACATGGCTCGGCTGACCATGTCGCGCGGGGCGAGTTCCATGAGCTTGGGCGCGTAGTTAGCCATGAAGCGCTCACCCAGGTCGTTGAGGAGCGTGCCGCCCTCGCCCCGGGCCGCCTCCGAGAGGAGGATTCCGATGCCCACGATCCCCGTCGGGTGGAACTGGAAGAACTCCATGTCCTGGAGAGGGATGCCGTGGCGGTAACAGAGGGCCACGCCGTCGCCGGTCAGGCTGTGGGCGTTCGAAGTGATCCGGAACATCCGCCCGAAACCGCCCGTCGCCATCAGGACGGCCTTGGCGCTGAAGCTGTGAAGCTGGCCGTCGGCCACGCGGTAGGCCACAACGCCGGCGGCCCGACCGCCCGCCTCCGGCTCGCCGCCCTCGAACAGCAGGTCGACGACCTGGTACTCGTCGAAGAACTTGACGCCGTGCTTGATGCACTGCTGGTAGAGCGTCTGCAGGATCATGTGGCCGGTCCGGTCGGCTGCGAAACAGGCCCGTCGAACGGGCGCTTCGCCGAAGTTGCGAGTGTGTCCGCCGAACTTCCGCTGGTCGATCTTGCCTTCGGGCGTGCGGTTGAAGGGCAGGCCCATGTGTTCCAGTTCGATCACCGTCTCGATGGCCTCGCGAGCCAGCACTTCGGCCGCGTCCTGGTCAACCAGGTAATCGCCACCTTTGACGGTATCGAACATGTGCCATTCCCAGCTGTCCTCCTCGAGGTTGCCGAGAGCCGCGCAGACGCCGCCCTGGGCGGTGCCGGTGTGGGAGCGGGTGGGATAGAGCTTGGTCAGGACGGCGGTGCTGACGCCTTCGCGGGCCAGCTCGAGGGCCGCCCACAGCCCGGCCCCGCCGGCGCCAACAACGATCGCATCGAACGAGTAGTCCACGTCTAGGACCCCGGCAACGTCACGGTGAAGACGACCATCGTCCCCATCGCGAATACGGCAGCGCCCACCAGGTACAGAACCGACAGGACGAGAATGCGCTTGCCTCCCTTGACGTAGTCCATCGTCACCGTCCGCATGCCGAGGAAGCCGTGGGACAAGACGAAGACCAGCATCAGCCAGTCCAGGCCGCGGCGAAAGACGTTGTTCCAGGCCTCGGCGAAGATCCAATTCGCGGTCTGGTCCTTGGGATCGCTCAGGAAATGCTGCACGCTGAAATGGGTCAGGGCGAG
>JAYVMQ010000078.1:0-4283 GCA_043758855.1 Chloroflexota bacterium | reverse complement strand
CGCGACGTACACCAGGAGGTAGCCGTTGATGATCCAGGACGCCCGCCGGAGCTGCGTCCAATCGGCCAGACTGACCACGATCGACGGCAACGCGACCGCGGTGATCATCAGCTCCAGCCCGGCGAGGAACACTCCGGCCCCCAGGACGGCCAGAACCAGGTGCGACTCCCGGCGACTCACCGGCCGAGTGTAGCCGGCGGTGGGTGGGGTCGGTCCAAGGCAGGCGCCCTCTGGCGATGCAGCGTGGTCCGAATCCAGGGCAGGTGGCTCGGCACCGCATCACGTGGAGCATTGGTGGGCTTGTTGCGGTGGTGCCGTGGCAGCTCACGGGAGCCCGGTCGCGTGTCCTGAGGCCCGGGAAATCACAGGGAACCGTATGGTGGGGCTCAAAGTCGCTGGCCGAGCCGCATTCCGAGCATCCGCCGGGCCGCCGGGAGCCTGCAGGGCAATCGCCAACGCTCCCCGTGATAGCCAGACGACCTCGGGGATGGGGTGTTGGAAACCCGCCGATCGGCGGCCTCATCGCTCGTCCCATGCGCTACGCCGGCGATCGGGCCGAGATCCTCTGGCGGATCGTGGCCGAGCGGACCGCCACCGCGGGGATCCCGGTCCTTGGCAATGTCGACCTGGGCCACACCGACCCGATGCTCACGCTCCCGCTCGGCACGCTCGCACGAGTCGACGCCGGCAGGCACGAGTTCGGGCTCGTGGAACCAGCGACGGGTCCGTCCTGACCTCCTCATCGGCGCATCTCGCGGCCATCCTGCCATGCTAGTGGCGCCAGGTGCCTGCGGACGATCCGAAAGCAGGCCAGCCGAGACTGAGCGTTGGCTGCTCCTCCGGTCGGATCTCGTCAAGCGGCGACGGCTGGCGACCGATGGGCGACCGGTGCAGCCCGTCGTCCGACCGGCGAGCCACGACCGGACAACCTCGGAGCCGAGACCAAGAACGACCGAGTCTTCGGTGCGGACGATCGTCGTTCGCTGAGAGCTCCGTCGCCGACCTCAGGATCGCGGGACCTCCTCGTTTCGCGCATCAAGCCCCGTGGGCGGCGTTCGCTCAGGAGCCGTATGCCTCCGGATTGACGCAGGCGGGTAGCCGTTCGCCCCGCAATCCGGCCAGGACATTGTCCACCGCCAATCCGACCATCCGGGCCCTGGTGCGGAATGAGGCTGAGCCGATGTGGGGCAGGACGATGCAGTTGGGTGCGCGGAGTATCGGGTCGTCGAGGGGGGTAGGCTCGACGACGGTGACGTCCAGCCCCGCCGCGAAGATCTGGCCTCGACTGAGTGCGGCAGCAAGCGCAACCTGATCGACCACTGGCCCTCGCGAGGTGTTGACCAGTACCGAGGACGGCTTCATGAGGGCCAACTCTCGGTCGCCGATCAGGCCTCGCGTTTCTGCCGTCAGCGGTGTGTGCAGCGACACGAAGTCAGCGCTGCTCAGCAATTCGTCCAACGGCACCCAGCTGGCCTGTGCGGTATCGACGCGATGCCGGCTGTGGTAGATCACCCGCATTCCGAAGCCACCTGCCCGTCGTGCGACTGCCGCACCGATCTCGCCGTAGCCGACGATTCCGAGAGTCTGGCCCCAGACGTCCTGACCAAGGAGGAGGTCGAACTCTGAGCGGACCCAGCCACCCGAGCGGACGAGCCTCTCCGCCTCACCCATCCGGCGCGCCGCAGCGAGGATGAGGGCGAAGGCAAGATCGGCCGTGGTCTCAGAGAGCACGCCGGGAGTGTTGCCAGCCGGGATGCCGCGCGCTGTGAGTGCGGCGATATCGAGGTTGTCGAATCCGACGCCCGTGTTCGAAAGAACCCGCAGTCGCGGCGCACATGCGAGGAAAGCGGCGTCGATCCGATCCCCCGTCTGGCAGACGAGCCCGTCCGCGTCAGCGACAAAGTGGCCCAGCTCTTCCGGAGTCGGGGGACGGCGGTCCGGCCAGATGCGCAGATCGGCCGAGACTGCCATCCGATCGATACCCGGCCCGGGCAATCCCGGACGGGTGATGGCGACGACCGGACGGAGCCTTGGGTCCGCGACGCTCACCTCCACAACCTCTGCTCCAGTCCATTCTGACGGTGCATCGCGGCAAGGTGCCGTTCCCGTGCCATTGGATCCGGTTCGACGATGCGGACCGCCACTTCTGAGCATCGTCGATGGCATCGAGCGTTCGGGAAGGTTCGCGTCCCACGCATGGTATGACCGGTCCTGTCCTGCAAGGTACAGGGCTCTGGACGCACGCGTCAAGCGCAGCTCCTTGTGCTTGACCGGGCAGACGACGTGCGCGCCGTGCTAGAGTGGTCTGACCGAATTCGCGGCCCTTCGGAGGCCACAATTGCGGCGGTCCGGCGGTTCGGAGCATGGCATGACACTCCAACGGCGCCACCAGGCTTCCATCGCGGCTTTGGGCCTCCCGAAATCGGGTCGGACATATGATCTCGCATCGGGTTGGTGGAATGGCATGCCAGTCGCCCCGGCGCACCCGCCATTCCAGTTGATCACCTACCGGACGCCGCGGGGCGAGCGGAACCAAGGTATTTTCCCGTTCGTGCCGGGTGAGAATGCCTTCAACTACGGCTTCATTTCGGAGCTGGTGATGACCACCACCCACGCCGGGACGCATCTCGACGCCCTCTGTCACGTTACGGCTGGTGAAGACGATAGCTGGTACGGGGGTGAGTCCGCGAACGATCACCTCGGCGACCTCGGTGTTCTGCGCCATGACGCAACGACACTGCCACCGATCGTGACCCGCGGAGTCCTCCTCGACGTGGCCACGGCCGTCGGGCGTGCGTCTCTCGAGCCAGGTACGGCGATCGGTGGGCGCGAGCTCGAGCAGACCATGGAGCATCAGGGAACCACCATCTCCGAGGGCGATGTCATCCTCGTGAGGACCGGGATGATGGCGGCCTGGCCGGACCCGATCCTCATGGGTGCGGCCGTCCAGGCCGGGATCTCGCTCGACGGTGCGCGATGGCTCGAGCGGCACAGCCCAAGCGTCGTTGGGGCTGACAACACCTCTGTCGAGGTCGCTCCGTCCGGGCTACCCGGGGATCCACAACCAGTTCATCGCCTGCTCGTAAGACAGTGCGGGATACTGCTCCTGGAGTGGGTGTATCTGGAAGATCTGGCCCGCGATGGCATACACGAGTTCCTGTTCGTCTGCCTGCCCCTACCCATCTCCGGCGCGACCGGTTCCCTCGTCCGTCCTCTGGCGATCATCTGAGAGCGGCGGCGATGTACCGCCGGTGACGCTCTGCGAAGAAGGCCTCGTGTCTTCGTTCGTCGTTGAGGACACCGCCCGCCCACCGCTGACGGCCACCCGTGAGGCACGTTCGCCGGTCCGAGCCTGACGTCGCGATGCGTAGCCGGCGAGCCCGACAGCCGCGATGAGCATGGTGCCATTGAACAGCGGCTCCACGAAGAAGGATGCGCCGAGTTGCTGGAGCCCAGCGACGGCCACAGCCAGGACGAGGACGGCGAGGATCGTTCCCCACACGTTCACCCGACCTGGTCGGATGGACGTCGCGCCCAGGAGCGCACCCACGAAGGCCGGGAGCAGGAATTCCGCACCGACCGAGCTCTGCCCCACGCCCAGACGAGCCCCAAGTACGACCCCGGCAAAGCCGGTCAGGGTCCCTGACGCGACGAACGCGACCGTCACGTACCGGCGCGGCGAGATCCCCACAAGCTCCGCCGCCCGCGGGTTGGAACCGAGCACGTAGAGGTACCTCCCGATGGGCAGATACTCGAAGGCGATCCACAGTCCCAGACCGATGACGAGAACGTAGATGGCCGGCAGCGGGACCGTGCCCGCCAAGGAACCCGCGATCGCTCGGAACCCGACCGGTAGGTCGCCGAGAACCTGGCGTCCACCCGTGTACCACGACGCCAGACCGTAGGCGATGGTGCCGATCCCGAGGGTCGCGATGAAGGAATCGATCTTGAGCTTCGTGACGAGGAGACCGTTGACGAGCCCGACTACTGCCCCGAACGCCACGACGAAGGCGACGGCGACGGGCCATGGCCAGCCAAGGTTCACCTGGAGGCCGATGGCAAGGATGTGACAGAGTCCCACGAGATACCCGACGGAGAGATCGAAATGACCGGCCGCCATCGGGATCATGACGGCCAGCGCCACGAGCGCCACGACCGACTTGTCGCTGAGGATCGATCGGGCGTTGAACGCGGTCGGGAACGTCGTAGGGAGCAAGACGGAAAACGCTACAGTCAGGACGACGAGCAGGACGAGCAATCCGTAGACGGACACGAGCCGGAGC
>JAYVMQ010000077.1:0-11553 GCA_043758855.1 Chloroflexota bacterium | reverse complement strand
AGTTGGAGGCCGCTTTCTCGTCGGCGGACGTAGCGGGCGGCCAGGGCCGCTTCGGTTTGTGGACGCGAGAGGGTGGTGCCCTGCTCACTGCCCGCCGCGCCGCCTTCGCCCTGTCCCAGCGCGAAGGCGGGGCCGCGCTGCGTCACCTCGATGTAATGCTTCTACAGGTCGCCCTGGATCGGCTGTGTGGCCTGAGTTCGTCGGCGATCACCGCCGGGCGCCTTGCGTACACCAAGTCCGTCGCCGAGGCCATCGATTGGGTCGATGGCGCTCGTGACGGTGCCGACGCGGTCTTCCTGCTCGATCCCACGCCGGTCGCCGAGATCGCCGCTGTCGCTGCGGATGGTGACGTGATGCCGCAGAAGTCGACGTACTTCTACCCCAAGGCCCTTACCGGCCTCCTCATCAACCCCCACGAGTGGTGAGGCCAGGCGCGGGGCCGGGTCTGCCGAGCCGGGCGAGGACGTTCTGACGATGAGTGACCACATTCCCGAAGAGTTGCATGTTGCCCGGTCTCATCCCGTGGGCACCAACGGTCGCCCGATCCGGAAGGACGAGATCGAGCTCTCGGAACAGGGTCTCTACGTGGAGTCGTGGATGCCGGAGAGGCGATCGCGCCGCCGGCCATTGCTTTTCATCCACGGCGAGCTGACCGGGTCCTGGATCTGGGAGCGCTACCTCTCGTATTTCGCCAGCCGGGGCTGGGAGGGCCACGCCCTCAACCTTCGGAACCACTACTGGTCCGAGACGGTGGACATCTCCGCGGTCAGCTTCGACGACTACGTCGACGACGTCGTGGCTGTCATGGACAAGCTCGGCCAGAACGCCGTCGCCGTCGGCCATGGAATGGGCGGACTGCTCGCTCTGAAGGCCGCGGAGCGGCACTCGGTGGGCGCTCTGGTACTGCTCGACAGTGAGTTGCCACGCGATCTGCGGTCGCCGGTCCGGACCCACGCTTTGCGCGAAATCCCCGACGTGTACGGCCGCGATCACATCGGCTGGGAAACGCTGCCCGAGAAGCTGCACCGCGACAACCGAGACCTCACGATCGCCGACATCATCCGACTCCAGCATCTCTTTGGGCAGAAGCCGCATGAATCGGGCATGGTCAAGCGCGAGATCCTCGAGGGCATCGGTATCGACCGGTCTCGACTCGCCGGTATCCCGATGCTCGTTGTTGGGGCCGGGCTGGATGGCACCTCGTCGGCGACGGGAGCCGAGCGACTGGCCGACTGGCTGGGCGGGATGTACGAGCCATTTGGGGCGCACTCGCATTACGGGTTGGTGATCGGGGAGTCGAGCTACCAGCAGGTCGCGGATGGTGTCCGGGCTTTTCTGGAATCGCACCGGCTCTGAGCTGGCCCTGGACCTGCTCCTAACTGAACCCTCTGATTGGCACGCCGGGCTGGCGCCTGATATTATCCCGCCCGGCCCGCCGCAAGGCGGCCGTCTCGATGCCGCATTCGTCTAGAGGCCCAGGACACAGCCCTCTCAAGGCTGAGATCATCGGTTCGAATCCGATATGCGGTACCAAATCCGCCCATTCACGCACGACAGGCGACGTTTTGCGGGTCTTGGGCAACCGTTGGGGCAACCGTTCGTCGCGCATTTGACCGCTCACGTCGTCAGTCATCACGCCCACCTGTGCCAACGGGCACGCGAACGGCGACGGCGGACGAAGATCGGCAGGGCGCATTGGCGACCCTTTGAGCGGAGACGGCGGTCAAGGTAGCTCGGCGGGACCCCTAAGAGGCGGGCGATCCGGGCCCGATCGAACCGAAAGGGATCCTGATAACTCCCTCTCCTGATGAGCGATCGAGCATCGATGTACACCTGCCAGGCTTGGTTCTCAGTCGGTGGAACCATCGTGTAGACGGTCCCAGCCCCGAACACGAGATCGGCAATGTGCAGGGACGCCAGCGCGGACTCGTAGTCGCTCACGTCGTCTTCTTCCGCAGCTTGGCGGCTAGGGCTCGGAGAAGGGGTTGTGGTTCCGGCCTCACCAAACCTTCGGCGACTGAGGTGTACACAAGCACTGCCTCATCGGAGGTCATTCCAACGAGCGAAATGGCAGCGATGAACCGTTGAATGGCCACCGCGGAGCAGACACGCTTGCGGGTTGGGTCAGCGGCAGCAGCACGGATCTCGGCATCAGTACCGACCAGGATGAGATGCGAAAGTTCGCTCATGATGTCCTCCGAAGGGCGCTGTCGATCAGCGTGGCAGCGTCACGCGCCGCAGACGGCAACGACGACGTGTAATCCATGCTCTGGCCGATTGTGGAGTGCCCGAGCAGGTCCTGCGCAACTCGCGGGTGGACGCCTTGCGCAGCCAGCAGAGTGGCGAATCCGTGGCGGCTGTCGTGGAGCCGCATCGTCGGATAGCCCGCGGCTTTGAGAACGGCGCGCACTTGGTAACTGACCGTAGCCGGCCAGAGCGTGCGGCCCTCGCTGTCGGCGAAGACCAGGCCGTTCTCACTCCATACCTTCGCGTCGCGGCGTTCGGTGAGCTGGGGCACCTGCTGCGCCTTGAGTGCTTCGACGGCGACAGCGGGCAACGGCTCAAGCCGCGACCGCCCATTCTTGGGCGGCATGAGTCGGGTGTTCTGCGCAGCCTCGATCTCAGATGCGGTGCGGAAAGCCGGCGGGACATAGCGCAGCGAGAACCGCACTGTCACTGTGGCGGCCACAAGGTCCACGTCCGCCCACCGCAACCCCAGAAGCTCGCCGCGCCGCAAACCTGTGGAAAGGAGCCAGGACAGCGAAGGCGTGGAGCCTGTGGCCCTCGAATGCCGCGAGGATGCGTCGGGCATCGAGGGCCGCGATCGTCGGAGCGGTGCGGGTCGTGAAACGAGGCGCCCGGACATAGCTCGCCTATGACGCCGACGGAATCGTCATCGCCACCCTCGACCACATGGTCGCCAAGGACGCTGACGGCAACGTCACCGGCCTGATCGACTTCGAGGCGCATGAGTCCGCGGGCGGCGAGCACACGGACATCTGGAAGGTCGAGGGCGCCAAGGGCTCCAAGGTCTGGCCCGAATGGCTGGGCTCGCGTGCCCACGGCTTCCGCGTCGAGTTGGCCGGCAAGCCTGGCAACAAGCACATCGCGGCGCTGGTCCACAAAGAGTCCGGCCATCGCCGCGAGCGGATCGCCATCGAGGCGGCGATTGCGGCCGTCGAACCCGGCGAGTCGGGCGCCCGAGATATCCGTCATCTGGTCGGCGGACCGGCATGCCCGCTAGCCCTCGATGAGAAGGGTCAGACCGCGACC
Organism: Chloroflexota bacterium; assembly: GCA_043758855.1. Lineage (GTDB taxonomy): Bacteria > Chloroflexota > Limnocylindria > Limnocylindrales > CSP1-4 > Fen-1039. The sequence continues at coordinate 8,280 of JAYVMQ010000077.1, read as the reverse complement.
GCGGTCACAAGGGGCACTCCGCCGCACCTACCGCTAATCCGCGCCTAAAGCGCGTGCCGACGTGGCCCGGATGGCCGGACCCTCCAAAAGCGAACGTCTGAGCGGAGGGTGAGGGGATCGAACCCTGAGCCTTTCGGCCCGTGACGTATTTCAGGCGCCTCGCCCCACCGGGGGCACCACCCTCCGCGCCTAGCTTATCCGGGCGAGGTCGTCAGGCGAAAGCCCCGAAGGTACTGTTTGACAAGTAGCAGACAGCGGGGCGATAGTAGGACTGTTTCAGGCGCCTGGGGTTAGAAACCCAAGCCAGCTAGGCCGCTGGTTCGTCCGGAGGACGGGGAACTCCCCCCTTCAGATGGGCTGGCGGCCTCCCTGTTTCTGGGCCACATAAGATACCCCGCTCTCCGGTTCGCCGGCGGGCGGGGTTTTCGTGATTCAGTGCAACGCCTGACCCGCCGAGTTAAGGATGTAACCACATCCCAAGAAGAGGAATAGGAGGATGAACAGGAACAGCAGCAGGCAACCTACGCCGAACCCGAAGCCCTGCGAGACAGACGAGCCGCGGTCCTGACGGTAGACGGGCGGTGGCTGCGCGATCGGCGAGTTCCACGCCAGATGGCAATTCGGGCACTCAGTGAGGCCTGCCCACAGGTCTGCTGCACATCTCGGGCAGCGCGGCGATTGGATCATCGGTCCCCTTCCTCGTTCTCTGCGAACGCCACTCTACGCCGTTCTGCGGGTCGGCATCGCCGTCTCAGATCGGGCGAATGACCAGTTCTAGCGTCGGGGATTCGAACGACATGAAGCGGTATTCCGCCCGCACCTCGCCGCTCGTCGGCACCTCGAAAGTGACATAGCCGCTCGCGCTGCCATCGGCGTACAGATCGCCCGCGCCTAGCGGCGACTCCAGCCACCCCGAATAGGTTTTGATCCCGTGCCCCGCCGCTCGCGCGTTCCAGTCCCACTCGTTGTAGCTCGCGTCTTCGCTGTTGTGGGCGGCTTTGTAGGACACCATGACCGACAGCAGTCCATAGCCCACGCGTGGAGTGGCGCCCCACGGGTAGGCGCTCTCCCGGACGCTCTCCACGGTCACCGTGAACACCTTGCCGTCTCGGTTGACACTGACCGGCTGCCCGAGCGATAGCTGCGGGGTTGGCGTCGGCTGTGGACCAATGCGGAGCGCGGCCATCCCGATGGCGGCCAGGACGTAGACGCCGACGAGCGTGATTACGACTACACGAAACTGATGCATCCGCGAAGACTGAACCGGCACGGGGGACAGAAAACGCAGCAGGCAATAAGGGCAAGAGTTCCAGCCAGCCGCGGCCGCCTCGCCGCACCGCGGGCACTGAGCCATCATTCCCACCCTTCATTCCGCGGAAAGCTCCGAGTCTGAACTCTACGCCGTTCTGTGGTGCCTCTGCGCACCGAATCGTGTCTGGCTGGCGTAGACGTCTGCAATCCTGAGCCGGCCTGTCAGGGAGCGTCACACCCCGACGACACATACGCTGGAGGTATCCGGTGCCGGAGTTGGACAACGCGACGATTGGGGCCATCGAAGCCGACTTCATGCTGACCGTTTACCACGCGCGACGGTTGGCCCGCCTCCGTCTGCTCGGCCTTGTTCCTGCTCCCGAACCCAATCCTCGCGCTCGAGAAATGCTGCGCCGGCTGCGGCGACATTGTCGGGCGCGGGGAGATCGCAGCGCGTGCCGGGACAAGCGCGGGCATGGTGGACGCATGGCGTCACCGTTACAGCGACTTCCCGACGCCCTGGGTCACCCTGGGGTCGGACCCAATCTGGCTTTGGGACGAGGTGGAGGCATGGATCGCGAAACCGAGACGAGCCCGGATGCTCAGGCAGACCGACGGCCCCAGCAACCCTAGTACCGCGGAATCGCGAGCCAACCCAACGCTTCCGCGGCGCCCATCGCACACGTGACACCGAGTCGGCGGTAGAGTCGGCCGAGGTGCGCACGCACCGTGCCCTGCATGATCCCGAGTTCGGCGGCTGCCTGCTTCCCCGACCGGCAGCGCAGGTACGCGCGGAGGACATCCAGCTCCCGGATCGTTGGAAGAGCTTGGGCAACCGTTGGGGCAACCGTTCGAGGTCCAAACCGACCGCCAGGACTCGTCTCGACCCGCCTTAACTGAGCGTGATTGAGCGTGGCGCGAGCCCCCGGAGCGTGCATCGGTTCGAATCCGATGTGCGGTACCAATCCATCGTGGGCTGAGCTTGGCGCGGTGGCCTTGGGCAACGGTGGGGCATCCAACGCCCCAGAGCGCGCCACGGGGGCGTTCTTTCGTTTCGGCGGAATGGGCCACGCCGGAGTTGGGCGCTGCCAGCATCTCCTCGTTCCCGGCCCATCGATCGGTAGAGGATGCACCCCCAGGGGCCGTGGGATTAGGGAGATGGGATGTCAGACAACCCACAGGGCCCGAGTGAGCCGCCGGCTGGCGCTCCAGGTCCCTGGCCACCCCAACCGGGCTGGACGCCCGCGCCCCAACCGGGCTGGACGCCCGCGCCCCAACCGGGCTACCAGCCGCCATACGGATAGCCGCCGGTTGGCTGCGGCTATCCGCCCCGCTTCGCCGGGTTCTGGATCAGGTTTGCGGCCGCCTTCCTCGACGGGCTGATCCTGGGCGCGATCCTGTTCGTTTGCATCATCACGATCGTCGGAATCTTCGTTACTCAGTTCGTCTACTTTGGGTATCGTCCCTTCCTGTGGTGGAAGCGCGGCGCAACCTTCGGGCAGAGCGCCGTCGGCGTCAGAGTCGTGCGGGCCATCGATGGTGGGCCAATCGATGGCGGTACGGCCACGGTCCGGGCGATCATCTACCACCTCGAGATCTTCGGCGCCTACATCCTGATTGGCCTGCTGGGCTTCATCTGGGCGGCTTTCGACGATCGCAAGCAGGCCTGGCACGACAAGGGGGCCGGGACCGTGGTTATCCACGTCAACTAGCCAGGAGGTGCCCCATGTTGGGTGGACGCCCCGTGTCTCCGGCCTTCCTGTTGGGTCCCATCGGTCCGATGGAGAGCGGTGTGAGGACGTTTTGAGCGGTCCTCCCTCGCGGTCCGAACGTGCGATCACTGAACAGTTGTTCTGTGGATAACTTGGTGGACGAGTTGGTGGAGAAACCCCTTCCCGGCCCGCCCGAGGCCGCCTAGGATGCACCCAGCCTGCCGCCAAAGAAAGACACACGGCGGGGCCAAACGGCCTTTGAGGGCTGAGCCAAACGGTCTGTGACCTCGGTTCGGATTGGGTTTTACACGGCAAGAGGAGCGATGCATTCATGGAGGATTCGCGCAGGCGCAACGATGACTCAAGCGCTGCTGACGCGGCCCTCGACTTCGTTCGGTTCTGCTATCGGCGCAGGCGCGTCGGCTGGCCAGAGATGTACGACGAGATGTGCCACGTCGCGAGTCGGGGCCTGTACCACGGCTGGGGATTCGGCGAACTGGCCGAGCATGGCATAGCGTTTGGGCTGGCGGAGATGCCGCGCCTGGCCAGGCTGGTCGCCGACGTTAGCCGCCAGGACGCGGAACGACGCGGCCGAATCCTTGTCGGTGTGATCGCTCCTGCGAAGGTGAGCCCAGCTGCCGAGGAGGAGGTGCCCGAGGAGGTCAGGCATCTCGGTGTCTTCGCTGGAGCCGCTCGCTGAGTCAGGGGCCGCCGCGGCGGTAGGCTCGCGGTGCGGTGCAGGTGCGGTGCAGGTGCGGTGCAGGCGCGGTGCAGGCGCGGTGCGGTGCGGTCCGGGCGGGCGGCTGGCTAGACCCGGATCTGGCGGCGGGCCATCTCAGCTTCGATCTGGCGCTCGGCCTCTACGTATGAGTCGATGCGGTCGCGCAGCTCGTTGGCCGGCGGCGTGTACAGGTGGACCTGCTGCTGCAGAACGTAGCTGAGGCGGCGGCTGGTCATCCGGACGTGATCCAGGTTCTTCATCAGGACGAGCGGGTCCATCGCGGCCAGGTCGCTGGGCTGGTACATCGGCTTCATGGCCCGATTGTATTGGGCCGCGCCCGAGAGCGTCGGCGAAGTATGTGACGCGTCCTCATTGGCGGCCCCCGAGCGGGCGAGTGTCCCTACAGCGCCCGGGGCTTGCGGGGCGGCCAATCCCAGTCGATGGGCAGGCCCGCGCCGTTGATGGCCCGGCGTCGTCCGGCCTCGCTCGTCGCCAGGATGAGGATGCGGTCCAGTTTGGTGGCCTGGCCGGCCTCCTCGCCCCAGAGCTTGGTCATTTTCCGGCCAGCGGCCACGTCATCGAGGGCGATTCCCGCCAGGCGGTAGCCCTCCGGAGCCGCGGCCATCTCCCAGACGGATTCGGCCAGGCCCACGCCACCGGCGGCAGGTCGGCCACGGTCCATCTCCACGTCCCCGATAACCAGCGCGATGACCGCGTCGTCGGCGAGGGCGGAGCGCAGGCCGCTCAGGACCTCGCGCATGAAGACGATGTAGGCGTCGTGGTGATGAGCATCGTCGAGGAGATCGTCGATCGCAGACGCGTCGTAGCCCAGCAGCCACAGCCGCAGCCAGTTGTAGTAGCCGTACTTCACGACACGCAGGTAGGGCGGGGAACTGACCACGAGCCGAGCGCGTTCCGGCAGACCACGGTCGTGCAGGGCCTCGCGGAAGCGGACGCCGGCGTCACGGGCGTCGCCGAGCAGGGCGATTCCTCGCGTCCTTGGAGGCGGCTGGCGGTACAGCCGGCGCAACTTGTCCTCGAGCAGGTCGAAGGCGTCGCGCTCGGGTGAATGGAAGCCGGTCCGGGCGACGAAATCACGGACATACCGCGGCGCCATGCTGAAGGTGTTCGGCATGACGGCGGAGAGGTAGCTCGCGCTCTTGCCGTGCAGGATGCCGGTCAGGGTCGCCAGTAGGAATCGGTCGGTTCGGTCGTCTGGATCCAGGCCGGCCCGCAGATACAGCAGCTGGGCCAGAGTTCGGGGATGGAAGGCGAGGGCAACCTCGGTGGATACCGAGCTGTCCGATCGAACCGGGATCGAACCGCTGGCCGAACGGCCGGTTGGCGTGCCGGAGATCGGACGGCTGCCCGGCGCAGGCACCAGCAGGTCCGAGCCTGGGTCGGCCACGATGCGGTCCGCTAGCGCATTCCACTCACTTGAGGAAGCAACCCAGGCCAGTCGCAAAGTCGCGATGCGGATCTTGATGTCGGCCTTGGTGGGCGGATCTACCTTGGCCGCGGTCAGGATGTGGGCGAACGGGTTGAGGTCGTTGCCGGCCCCAACTCGACCCTCGGCACAGGCCTGCAGTGGCGTCGTGCCTCGGCCGCTGAACGGATCGAGGACCACGTCGCCGGGCCGGGTGTAGCGGGCAATGAAGGCATGGGCCAGGCTGGCCGGGAAGCTCGCCAGGTACGAGCACATGGGGTGGAAACTGTGGCCCCAGAGTCGCTGCTGGTCCTTCCACTCGGGCTCGATGGTCAGGCCCGGGAGTTCGCTCGGCAGATGGAGGGCAAGCTGACCGGCACCGGTGCGGGCAGACCGACTCGGGCGCTCCTCGGGAGCAATCGGCATCTCGAGCCGATCGAACTCGAGCGAGAGCGAAGCCACGAAATCGACCTCCGAAGCGCAACCTTCTGTCGGGCGGTGACGGGAGAAGACGGAGTCTAGCACCGGCCGGCCGGGCTCACGAGGGGAGCGGAGCACTCCCGAGGGGATTTGCCGCCGGGCGAACCGGGCGGGTCGGGCCGCCTGCCGGGGGGCGTATCGTCGGAGGGCTGGCCGCGTCCGTCGGCGCGGGTTACTCTACGCGCGGCGTTTGGCGCGGCGTTTGGCGCGGCGTTTGGCGCCGCCTTCGGTGTCCCCGTAGCTCAGCGGATAGAGCGTCCGCCTTCTAAGCGGCAGGTCGTCGGTTCGAGTCCGACCGGGGACGCCAAATTAAAGTTGGAGCCGGCCATCCGAGTGGGTCACCGGCTCTTGCTGACGAGGGGTCAGTTGATGTGGGTGGTCACCGAATGTCCGTCATGTTCGATGGCCTAGCGGACGCCTTCGCGGCCCTGCCCGAGTCCCTGCAGCCATCTTAGGACTTGCGGCTCCTCAGGCCGTGGCGCCGGCTCTGGGTCCGGTCGCTGCCTCTCAGGCCGTGGCGCCGCAGCTACGGCAGTTGAGCTTGCTGAGCGTGCAGTCCATGCCGCAGTTTCCTTTCGCGGCGCAGGTGTCGCACTTGGGGCGGGCGTGCTCCGTCTCGGCGAGTTCGCCGCAGCGGCAGTACCAGGTTCCCTTGCTTCCCTGTCGAAGGCGGGCGCCGTCATTCACGACTGCCCTGAACGAACCGCGGAACTCAGCAATTGTGCTCACGGCTCAGACGATACAGCCTGGGGCGCTTCACGATCGCGCTAAGGCGCACGGGCCGACACATAAAAGAGCCGAGAGCGATTGCTCGCTCCCGGCTCCCTCGTGGGCGGGGGGTCTTCGACGGACCAGCCGTGCTCGACCTCGCGGTAGGTCTTGGTTTCGCCGTCGAATTTGTCGTGAACTACGGTCAGGCGGCAGGCCTCGCCCATCTTCGCGATCTTTCAGGTGACTCGCGACGGGCGCTCGGCCGCCGCCTCAGGGTCGTAGGCCATCGTGAAGGTGTGGATGAGCCGATGGGCCGGGTCGATTTCGAGGATCTTGCAGTCCAGCGTGACCTGGCCATGGTCGAGGTAGACGTTGCAAGCCCACCTAGTCGGGTGGCGGGTGGGTCTAGCGCAGGTCGAAGGTGGCCTGGAAACATCCGTCGGCAGGCTAGCGGCGGTCATCATCGCCGCGTCCCACCTCTCGGCCAGCGAGCCCCGGTGCGAAGCGCGTCCCGGGGAACCTTCGCAGGTGCTACCTTCTTAGCCTCGCAAGTCGCCGCCAGGCGCTGGCGAAGTTCGCGGTGGCATCGGGTCACCGGACGCGACTCTCAGTTCGACCAATTCGCGGCGAAACGCGACCCGCAGAGGGGTGCTTGTCCGCATGAACATACGCTGGCGCGGCTGCCTTCTCGAGATCGTCGAGACGGTTCTTCTGACCGTCGTCATCTTCTTTCTGGTCCAGCACTTCGTCGCCCAGCCCTACCAGATCATGCAGGTCTCGATGGAGAACACTCTCGAGCCTGGACAGTACGTGTTGGTGGACAAGATCTCGCCGGTCTGGAGCGACTACAAGCGGGGCGACGTAATCGTCTTCGAGCCGCCCAAGGGACAGTCGGAGGGGGGACCAGACATCCCGTTCATCAAGCGTGTGGTCGGCGTTGGTGGCGATCTGATCGAGATCCACGACTATGCGGTCTTCGTGAATGGAGTCAAGTTGACCGAGCCCTATGTCTACCAGGGCCAGCCGACGACGCCGATGCCCACCACGGCCAGCTGGCGGGTGCCGATCGGCCAACTGTTTGTGCTCGGCGACCATCGCGAGGCCTCGCAGGATTCGCGGGTCTTTGGAACCATAGCGAAGTCCTCGGTCGTGGGCCGGGCCTGGCTGCGCTATTGGCCGATACGGCAGTTGGGCGTGATCGAGTCGGGCAAGTATCCGGGTGTGCCCGATGCGTCGGCTCCTGCCGCAGCAGCGTCGCCTGCGCCGTCGGCGTCGAATCCATAGGGCGGCTCGGTAGGCCACGGGGTGGCTCGGTAGGCCGCGCTCAGACGGCTTCGGCGAGTTCGTCCGCCTTGGGCTTGCGAGCGGCGATCCTCTCTACCACGCCCAGCCAGCGTCGTTCCAGCAGCTCGACCTCCAGGCCCTCGGCCAGGACGTGATCCAGCGGCTCGCGCAGCAGATGGTCGCCCATTCGGCGCAGCGTGATCGGCTCAACCAGTCGCTCGATCGTCCGCAGGATCAGGTTGGGGCTGCGCACATGCTCGACAAGCAGCAGCCGGCCGCCGGGACGGAGCACCCGCACAGCCTCGGCCACGGCACGTCGATCGTCGGGGATCGTGCATAAGGTGAAGCTGAATGCGACCGTGTCGAAATGCTCGTCAGGGTAGGGGAGAGCCACTGCGTCACCCTGACGCAGAGTGGCCACGACGCCGAGTTCGCGGGCCCGACGCCTCGCTATCTCCAGAGCCACATCACTTAGTTCGATCCCGGTCAGACGCACGTCGGGCGGATAGAACGGCAGTGTCCGACCGCGACCTATCCCGATTTCGAGAGTCTCGCCCTCGGCCTGTCCACACAGCCACCGCAGATTGGCGTCGCCCTTTGCCGACGGAGCGGTTGCTGCTCTGCGGTCGTAGATGTGGCGGATTCGCTCAGTCTCAGTGTCGTGGATGGGCATACTGCAAACGGTAAGGCCAGCG
>JAYVMQ010000076.1:0-5190 GCA_043758855.1 Chloroflexota bacterium | reverse complement strand
ACCCGCCGAGTCGCCGGTAACCTCGCCCGTCCTCGTCCGCCAGGTTCGTGGCGGAGTGGTTGAAAGCGGTCATCGGGGCGCGGTCGTGGAAGTCGGGATCGATGGCTCGATCCGCCGGTTGATCGGCGATCCTGAGACGGTCGTCAACCTGCGATCGGCCGTAAAGCCGTTTGGGCTGGCGGCTCTCGTCGAGGCCGGTGGGGTCGCGGAGTTCGATCTAAGCGCTGCCGAGCTGGCGATCATGGCCGGCTCGCATTCGGGCGAGGACCTCCACGTCAGGACTCTGCAGGGCGTCTTCCGAAGGGCCGGAGTGACCCAGCAAGTCCTCGGCTGCGGCGCCGCTGGCGCTCCTCTCGACGCGCTGACCGCCGCCCGCCTGGCCCGCGACGGAGAAAAGCCCGGTCCGGTCCGCCACATGTGCTCAGGTCAGCATGCCTCAATGGTGCTGCTGTGCCGCATGAACGGCTGGCCGTTCGAGGAGTACTGGCAGGCTGATCACCCCGTCCAGCGTCTATACGCGGGCACGGTGGCCCGAGCCTTCGATACGACGCCCGAGATGCTGGTCCTCTCGACCGATGCCTGCGGCGTTCCCACCTTCGCGTTTTCGCTTTACGAGGTGGCCCGCGCCTTCGCGATGTTGGCCGACCCCGGCGCGATACAGGCCACGGACGCGCGTGCTGGCCTGGCCCCCGCCCTGATCCGAATCCGAGATGCCATGATCGCCAATCCAGAGATGGTGGGCGGCACGCGGGAGCGGCTCGATTCATCCGTCATGAAGGCGGCGCCAGGCCGTGTCGTTTCGAAGGGCGGGGCGGAGGGGCTGCGCGGCTTCGCCCTCTTGCCTGGCCCGGGCCGTGCCGCCGCCTCTGGAGTTGCGCTCAAGATTGAGGACGGCGGGGGCTACGATCGGGCCGTTTCAGCCGCTTCAGTCGAGACGCTCCGGCAGGTGGGCGCCTTGGACGCCGCCGCGCTGCGCGCCCTCCACCGCTATCACCGGCCGGTGTTCCTGGACCCGCGCGGCGAGCCTGTGGCTGAGGCCGTGGCCGCGTTCGAACTGATCCCGGTGGGGGAGCTTCTCTGATGTCGGACTTGGTGGTCGCTGACTTTCCGTGAGGCCGGCGGCGAGCCAGGCATAGCCTGACTGTGGCGAGATGCCCGTACACTTGAGGCATGACCGACATTCGCGTTCGAATCGCGCCGAGCCCCACCGGGCCGCTGCATCTGGGCAACGCCAGAACAGCGCTCTTCAACTTCCTATTCGCACGCCACACCGGCGGAACCTTCATCTTACGCTTGGAGGACACTGACCAGGCCCGCTCGACCGAGGCGTATGAGCTGGACATCATCAACGGCCTCCACTGGCTCGGGATCCGATGGGACGAGGGGCCGGCTGTCGGCGATGAGCCTGAGCGGGGCGACTACGGCCCTTACCGCCAGATGCAGCGAATGGAGCGCTACACAGAGGCCGTAACGCGGCTCCTCGCCGAGGACAAGGCCTACTACTGCTACTGCTCCCCGGAAGAGTTGGACGCTGAGCGCAAGCGCCAGGAGGCTGCCCACCAGGCTGCGCGCTACAACGGCCGCTGCGCCGCCCTCACCGTGGCCGAGCGCACCGCGTTTGAGGCCGAGGGGCGCAAGCCCGTAGTGCGCTTCCGTATTCCAGCCAGCCGCGTGATCGCCTTCGACGACATCGTCCGTGGCCACGTTGAGATCGACACCAGCGCCCTCGGCGGCGACCTCGTGATCCTCCGCTCCGACGGGACGCCGTTGTACCACTTCAGCGTTGCTGTGGACGACGCCGCGATGGCCATCAGCCACGTTATCCGGGGCGAGGACCATCTGTCCAACACGCCCAAGCACATCCTCCTGTTCGAGGCGCTCGGGGCCCAGATCCCGCAGTTCGGTCACCTGCCGCTCATCCTCAACCCGGACAGGACCAAGATGAGCAAGCGCAAGAGCCAGACCGCTGTAGCCGACTATCGAGCCCAGGGCTTCATTCCAGAGGGCTTCGTCAACTACCTTTCCCTGCTCGGCTGGTCGACCGGTACGGAGGAGGAGATCCTCTCGCAGGCCGATCTGATCGAGCGCTTCGAACTATCGACCGTCACCAAGGCCGGCGCCGTCTTCGACCGCGAGCGGCTGGAGTGGCTAGACGGGCAGTGGATCCGCCGCCTCTCCGCCGCTGATCTGATCGAACGGCTGCGGCCGTTCTTGGAGGTCGAGTTGGCGGCGGGTCGGATCGACTGGCTGCCGACGGACGCCGAGATGCGGGCCCTGCTGCCGGTGGTTCAGGAGCGCCTACCCACGCTGGCCACAGTCGGTGACCTCATCGGCTTCCTCTTCATCAAGGACGTCGATCCGGATCCCGCCACTATCGTTCCCAAGCGCTGGGACCTGGCCACTACCGTCACCGGCCTTGCCGCCGCTCGAGAGACGATCGCCGAGACGGGCAAGGCCACCTGGGACGCCCACGAAATCGAGGCGCCGCTGCGCGTGCTTGTCGAGGAGCGGGGCTGGAAGGCCGGCGATATGTTCATGGCAATCCGCGTCGCCGTCACCGGCCGGACAGTCACTCCGCCACTCTTCGACATGATCGTGGCCCTTGGCTGCGAGCGGACGTTGGCCCGTTTGGACCGGGCTATCGAGATGCTCCAAGCCGTGGCCCCAGCCCCGTAGGAGGGATTTCGGATGGCCCGTTCGATCCTGGTGGTGGACGACGAGCGCACGCTGCGCGAGACCCTGGCCGAGAGTCTGGAGGAAGAGGGCTACGTCGTCTTCCAGGCCGCCGATGGCCGCGAGGCGGTAGAGGCATTCAGGCGTCATCATCCGGATCTGATCCTGCTCGACCTGATGCTGCCACAGCTGAGCGGGGTCGAGGTGTGCCGGATCATTCGGGCTGAGTCCGGCGTGCCCATCTTAATGCTGACCGCCAAGAGCGCGGAGATCGACAAGGTCGTCGGCCTGGAGTTGGGCGCGGATGACTATGTCACCAAGCCGTTCAGCTTCCGCGAGCTGCTGGCTCGAGTCCGAGCCCTGCTGCGCCGGTCTGAGGCCCAGTCGCTGGTGGCCGAACCGGAGACGATCGATTTGGGGGCGGTCAAGGTCGACCTGGCGGGACGGAGGCTCCTGCGGGACGGCGAGACTCTGCCAGTCAAGCCCAAGGCCTTCGATCTGCTGGTTTTCCTGCTTCGGAACGCCGGCCACGTCTTCACCCGTGACCAGCTGCTGGAGCGCGTCTGGGGCTACGACTACGCCGGGGAGACCCGGACTGTCGATGTCCACGTGCACTGGCTGCGAGCCCAGATCGAGCCAGACCCGGCCGAGCCGGTATACCTGGAGACGGTCCGCGGCGTGGGGTACGTATTGAGGCAGCCCGCCGACTGACGCCGAATGGCGTCTGCAGTGGCTCCGTCTGTCTACAGCCCGACTAAGTGCAGGATCAGGTACGACGTCGCGGCGATGATCGCGGCTGCGGGGATCGTCAGGATCCAGGCCGTCACGATGCTGCGGGCGATGCCCCAGCGGACCGCCTTGATGCGATCGCTGGTGCCCACGCCCATGATCGCGGTGGAGATGACGTGCGTCGTGGAGACGGGCATGCCGAAGTGAGACGCGACCATGATGATCGAGGCGGCGGTCGTCTCCGCGGCGAAGCCGTGGACCGGATCCAACTTCACAACGCGCTGGCCCATGGTCCTCATGATCCGCCAGCCGCCAGCCGCAGTGCCAAGAGACATGGCCGTGGCCGCGATCAGGATGACCCAGATCGGAATCGCCTTGTCATGGACCGCGCCCGCGCTGACGAGAGCCAGCGTCATGATGCCCATCGTCTTTTGTGCGTCGTTCGACCCGTGGGCGAGGGCCATGTAGGTTGCCGAGATGACCTGAAGCTTTCTGAAGCGGTCGTTCATGCGACGTGGGTTGGCGTGCACGAAGACGTTGAGGATGACGACCATGAGTCCAAAGCCGATGACGAGGCCCAGGATGGGCGATGAGAACAACGGGACAAGGATCTTGCCGGCGAACTGGTCCCATTGAACCGCGCCTGAGCCTGCCGCAGCCCAAGCGCCGCCGATCAGGCCGCCAATCAGGGCATGGCTGCTGGAGCTGGGGATGGACAGTCGCCAGGTGATCAGATTCCAGGCTATTGCGCCGATGAGCGCTGCGATGAGGACGGTCGAACCGTTCCCCAGGATGAGGTTGTCCTGAACGATCTTGCTGCCGACGGTGGTCGCGACAGCCGTACCGAAAACGAGCGCGCCCACGAAGTTGGCCGTGGCGGACAGGAGGATCGCATACTCGGGCTTGATAGCCCGAGTTGCCACCGAGGTCGCGATGGCGTTGGCGGTGTCGTGGAAGCCATTGATGTAATCGAACGCGATGGCCAACGCAAAGATGGCGACCAATGCCAGCAGAGTGCTTTGAGACAACCTCGGGCGACCTCGTGGTGACGGTACGTCGTGGCGTCTGGGCGCCACCCTGGAGAGGCTAACAAATCGCGACCGTGCCCGCCTTGCCAAGCCACCGCGGACGCACTGGGGTGGGGTTGAGCGGAGCGATCCGCGGCTAAGGGTTGAGGTCTTCCACCTCGCCCGTCGCCAGGAAGACCACATCTTCGGCGATGTTCGTCACGCGATCGCCGATTCGCTCGAGGTAGTGGGCCGCGAAGAGAATTCGAGTGCCCGGGTCAACCTTCTCGGGATCCGTCCTCATCTCGGCCAAAACGTCATCGAAGAGTTGGTGGTACAGGCGGTCGATCTCATCGTCGCGGGCCGCGACTTCGCGAGCCTTGGCCTCATCTATGTCGACCAGGGCCATGACCACGTCTCGAACCTGCTGGGCTGCCAGCGTCGCCATCGGCGTCAGCTCGTCGTAAGTGACCATGCTCGTTACACCGGCCAGTTTGCGGGCTTGCTTGGCGACGGAGCCGGCGTGGTCGCCGATCCGCTCCAGTTCGTACGTGACTCGGTCGAGAGCAAGTAAGAAGCGCAGGTCCCGGGCTACCGGTGCCTGGGTGGCGATGGTCATTGCCACAATGGCGGTGACGGCCCGTTGGACCTCATTGACGCGCCCGTCGGCGGCGATGACCTTCTGGGCCAGGGCTGCATCGCGGTTCATTAGGGCGTCGTGGGCCGCGAGGATTTGCTCCTCCACGTAACTGCCCATGCGCAGCACCCCATCCTTCACGTC
>JAYVMQ010000075.1:0-5048 GCA_043758855.1 Chloroflexota bacterium | reverse complement strand
GGCCACGACTCCGCTGCCGACCGGCTCGAGGCGCCGAAAGTAGCTCCACCAGACCATGTCCAACAGCTCAATCGCCGAGCGTTCCGGCTCCACGGATTGGAGCCCGACCCAGGCCGCGGCATTCTCGGCGCGGGTCAGGTCATAGCTGATACGTTCAAGTGCATCGCGGACCGTGCCGATCGCCCAGACGCTGTCAGCGCGGGATCGCGAGTCGGGCCATTGGGCATTCATGTACGCCCCGAAGATGGCCTGGTTGTCGAGCACGGGAATGAGCGCCGGTCGCTTCTTGTGGAGGACCTTGGTGGCGACCGACGCGGCAAACCCCGGCCACCGCACAACCTCACCGATGAGGCTGGCGACCGCGTCACGCTGACTCGCGGAGGTTGCCTCGAGAGCCACCGGCGGAAGCGTCGAGAGATCGATCGATGGGCCGAGGTCCTGAATGCTCTTGTACGCCTTCCACCCGACGCGGGAGTTGAGCAGGAGCGTCACGGCGAGATCTTCCGGCACGATCCGGTCGTGGGGCGTGATCGGCGTCTGCTCGAGGTACCTCCTCCCTTCATCTTCTTGGTAGGCAAGGAGCAGGCGTTCCGGCTCGGCGAGCTGGCGGTCGATGATCCCGCCGCCGAGGACGAGCGTCGGCAGGTCGGACACGGCCCTATCGGACCTGTCGGGCCTGGGCGGCGCGGATGCCCGCTCGAATATCGGCCGGGAGCTCAACTACGAGGACCTCGATACCGAGCTCGCGAAGAGCGGCCGCCATCCACGTCCGGCCCGTGAAATGACCGGCCGCGCTCGGATCCGCGAGGGCCACGATCTTCCGGGCCCCGCGCGGGAAGAGCCGCCGCTCGATCCACACGAGCTTGAACGCGTCGGCCATGACCTTCGCCTTCTGGGCGGGCTTCGGCACGCCTTGGTGGGCCCACGCCTCGACGAGAACGGGTGGATCGTGGCTCAGCCCATCGACGTCCACCCGAATGCTGTTGTCGAGGGTCAGGCGTCCAGGCAGGAGCTCGATGCCAAGCTGCGCCGACACCGCGGACAGGATCAGTGCCTCGGCACCCCGCTGCTCGGCGCTGTCACCGTCGAGCAGCGCCACTCCATTCGGAGGTGGCAGTGCCGTCATGCCAGGAGGACCGGCCATGTCGTGCGCGATCGCCTCGAGGTACGAGCTGTTTCTCGTCGTCCGTCGCCACTCCGTGCCGGCTGTGTAGGCGGCCGCCTCGTCCCAGTGACGGTTGAAGTCCGACTGCGTCACCCGTCGGTGGGTCCCGGTGGAAGGAGTCACGACCAGCGCGTTGCCGGACGAGATGACGTCGAACGGGATCATGCGGGCTCGGGTCGCAAGCCGAGTGCCCCCTGCATAGCGAGCGAGGACGGTCGGCCAATCCGGGGATCCCAAGGCGACTTCCTCCCGCTCAGCGACTCCGACGATGATCCTGCATCAGACACGACGCTTCCATGGTGTCAAGGCAATCGGCCTGTCGGTTCCGAGAGGATGCGCTGCATTGCCTGGACGTAGAGTGTCGCGAGCTTGTCCTCCCAGGCGGCGATCTCCGCCACTTCGTCCCGGGTTATGCCAGAGCCCGGAGGCTTGTCCAGCAGCTTGAAGATCATTGCGCTGAAACCCAGAATCGCGCCGCTACCGTCCGGCCCAAATAGAGTAGGGTCTGCCCCCAGGTTCGCAGTGCTCTCGATCTGCGTCCGCAGGCGGGCAATCTGCTTAGGCGATTCGCCGGCGCGTTGAGCCCGAGCATGCTCTCCCAAGGCTACGAACCGGCGGTACGCGGTCCGCAGGCTGTCTGCCCGGAACTCCCGGAGTCGGTCCACCCTGGCTCGGTCCTCGGCCCGTCGCTCCGATTCTCTGCTGAGATGGCCCTGGACGAGCACACCACCAAGGCCGCCCACGAGTCCGCCAAGGATCGCGACCAAGCCGCCCACAACTACGTCAGACACTGTTCAACCCTCCCCTTCGCAGCCCGTTGCCACCACACGGAGCCCCATTCGACCATGCCGTCACGGCCGTTCGACCGCCGCCAACGCGTCGCCGAGCACGCGACCGAAGGGGTCGTCATCTGGCGAGGCAGGAGCTGACGCGGCCGCAACGATTGCGGCGGGCAACGTGGCAGGGTCTGGGACAGACAGAAGACTGATTGCCCGCGACGTCAGGCCGAAGTACCCCCCGGCGTGGGGCGTGGCCCGCTCGCGCCACCAGGCCTCGGCGTACCGGCTGTTCAATGCCGCAGCCAGATACTCGAGATTGGCAGGGTCCTTGGGTGCCACGAAGTAACCGCCGGTCGTGACGTTGACGAGAGCCAGATCACCCTTCAGATCAGTCGCGGCCCTCGCCTCGTTGCTCATGTACGGCACCAGCACCTTTGGTTGCCAGATCGAAGTCAGGTTCTGCGTGCGGGAGTAACCGTACCAGTGCGGACCTTTCATCTCCCCGTGGTCACGACTCTCTAGGCGCGCGCGGTTGGCATTCAAGTAGGCCCATGCGAGCGGGTAGCGCGCTTGCATGGTCGCCTCGGAAACGAGCTTGCCGTCCTTGTAGGGAAACAGCAGCCAGTCCTCAGGCTTCGCCACCGAGAACCGGCGGACCTGACGAGAACCGCTCACGAGCGGACGGAGCAGCTCCGACTCTACTTCCACGACCCTACCGATGGCGTCCGACTTCAGTGGGCTGGTTGTCTCGCGCAGAGCCCCGTGCAAGGCGAACACGTTGTCCGCTCCGGTGACGAGTCCCTGGCTGACGCGCGCCAGAGCCCCCACCGTGGTCCACCCGTCGCGCAGCTCCTGGTCCGCCAACGTCGCGGTGAGCGGTCCCGGTTGCTGACTCCACTCAATCACAGGTCCGTCGAGGTTCAGCTGCGTGACCCGACCCAAGGTGTGGCCGCCGGGCGGAGCACCCCGTCGCTCGATGAGGATCACCGGGTACGTGAGCGCCGACTCGAAAACCCGGAATCGCATGGCGTTGAGTAGCAGCTCGACATTCCCGGCGGAGTAGAGATAGTCCAGAAGAGCACTCTGGCCCAATGACGTGCTGAGGAACTTGCCCGGCACGATGAAGCCAATCCGGCCGCCTGGGATCGTCAGTTCGAGCGCGCGCTCAAGAAAGAGCTGGTAGGTGTCATAGCTTCCCTGGGCGGTCTTGTAGCGCGCCTTGTAGCGCTCCCGTTCGTGCACGGCGAGCGTCTGGCTGCGGATGTATGGGGGATTGCCGATAACGACGTCGAAGAGTCCGGGGCGCCCCTCGAACGGAAATGCCTGACCGAAGAGAAACGCGTCCTGGTCGGCACCGTCCGCCAGTGAGTTGCCCACGACGACGTTGCGTCGCAGGTCAGGCAGGAGGGTGCGCTCGGTCAGGGCCATCAGCAGGAGGTTCAGCTGTGCGATCTCGACGGCCTGGGGGTCGAGGTCCACCCCGAAGAGGTTGTCGTTGAGGATGCGAACCCGCTGCGCGAGTTCTGCCTTGTCGTCAACCGGTGGCTCCGCTTTGCGCCAATATGCCACGAGGACCCGAAATGCCTCGATCAAGAATGAGCCGGACCCGCACGCCGGATCGAGCACGCGGAGCTGTCGAACCTCGTCGAGAGAGCGCTCCCTGAGGGCCCGGCCGAGCGTCGAGTCGACGATGAAGCGCACGACCCATTTGGGCGTGTAGTAGACACCGTGGGCCTTGCGGAACGGGCGCGTGTCGGCCCGCTCCGACTGCTGGAACGGGTCAACAACCGAGAGCTTCGCCTTGGAGAGCGTCGGCGTGCGCGCCAGCTGTCCGAGGTACTGCTCGTAGACGCCGCCCAACACGTCCGCGTCGATCGCGCCGAAGTCGTACTCGATGCTGCCAGTCCGTGTCCCGTACAGACCCTCGATCGTCACGCGGATCGGCTCGGCCTCGGTGTCGAGCTCGTCGAGCCGCTGGCGCATGAACAGCTGCGAGTCATAGTGGCCGTCGAACTCCCGGAAGAGCCCCAGCACATCTTTCCACAGGTTGCCAATCTTCTTGGCGTCCTGCAGACGACGCACGAGCGGCCGGAGGTGGTACTCCTCGATGCGGCGATCCTCGGCAGTCCGGATGAAGATCAGGCGGTCAAGGAGTCTCTGAACGGCCTGGTCAATCTCATCGGTTGCCACCTCCTCGTTGTAGGCGGTGAGGTAGTTGCGCAGCATCCCGCGGTAGGTCAGCAGGTCGCCGAACAGCCGCTCTCCGACCGGCGTCTTGCGCAGGCGCTTGCCGATCTTGGTCGCCTCAGCATCGAGGATGCCTGCGGCCATCGCCTCTCGCGACAGCCACCACAGGCGCTCATCACTCGCGTACTCCGTCCAGTTCAATTCATAGAACAGGTTCTGATTGGGATTGGGTGCGTCCCACTCCGCGTTGTACACGCGGATCGCCTCGAAGTTGGTCAACAGCGCCCACGTGACGCCCTTGTTGTAGGCATAGTTGATAGCCTGGTGGGCCGGCTCCGGGACATCGAGACTGGCCGACGGCCGCTTCGCCTCTAGGAAGAACCTCGGGACGCTCCGCAGCCGAAAGGCCCAGTCGACCCTCCCCCGAGAGACCGTCTCCTCCGGGATGACTTCGTCGGGGGTATGCACGTTCCGCACATCCCAACCCAGCGCGGCGAAGAGCGGAATGACGAACTCATTGACCGTTCGCGCCTCTGAGTAGCTGCGAACGGCCTGACCAAGGGTGCGGTACCGCTCGACGAGGCCGCGCACCTCTGTTTGTGCGAGGTCACGGTCGAACACCGGCTGGTCCTGGGTGGTCACGAAGCGAGGATAGCGATCGAACCTCCGTGCCGTGTGGCACCCGCGCCAGACGACATCGTGACGCGCTCAGCGCCCGGCCCGGAGCACGATGCGGACATGGCGAGGAAGAGTGGCGATCCTAGCCGGTGCGCCGGCCCCCATCGAGCGAGACCACCTTCCGCTCGTGGAGCTGTCGCCGAAGGTCGTCGAGCGGGTGGCGTTCGCCATCGGCCGTCCGGTACTTCCAGAAGGTCCATCCGTTTGTCTGCGGGACAGTTGGCCCTTTGAACGGGCCT
>JAYVMQ010000074.1:0-4068 GCA_043758855.1 Chloroflexota bacterium | reverse complement strand
GCTACCGAAGCACGTGACCATGCTGACCGTGCTCGCGGGGCGGAACGTCCGGGAGGTGGGTGCGCACCTCCACGTCGTATCCGGGGCGGCCGGCACCGTCAATGACGAGACCGAACTATCGTTCTAAATGCCGAACGAAAAGACTACGGCGACCGGCCGGCTGCAGCGGCTCCGGCGGCTGGGTGGATCAGGCTCCCTGGTAGCGCTGACGCGCGAGCGCCACGCCGTAAACGGTCGCGGCTCCTGCGGCTCGGAGCGCACGTGCCACTTCGCGCAGCGTGAGTCCATCGGTGAATACGTCGTCGATCACCACGATGCTCTTGCCGCGAACCCGGCTCGGATCGGAGACCTGGAGCGCGTCACGAAGGGCCCCCTCCGCATTTGCCTTGCGTTCCTGATAGCGACCGAGATGGGCCATGCTCGGTGTCTCGACGGTCTTGATGATGACGGGCGGGTGCACGACGAAGGGCCAGCCCGGAGGTGACTGCTCCTGGGCAGCCATCTCCACGATCCGGCCGATGTGATCCCAGGCTCGGTCGGCTCCCTGGCCCAAGTAGGTGGGGCTCGGGATCAGCAAGTCCATCGAGCCGAACGTGTCCCGGTGAGTCTCGAGGAACCCAACTAGGATGCGACCGAAGATCAGTCCCCAGCCCTTGCGATCGCGAAACTTGTAGTCATCGATACGCTCGCGCAGCACGCCCGTCCGCATCGCGATAGACCAGTTCCGCTCGAAGCCTCGGTTGGCGCCGCCCATGTTGCAGGGGCCGTTCAGGCAGTCCCCTCCCGGCGTTCGGTACGGGTGGTCGCACACCGGGCATCGATCGCCAGCATCGGCGAGTGGCTCGAGCGTACGACCAGCACACGCGGAGCAGAGGAGCGGGTGTCCTGCGTCGACGTATACGCAGTTCTGGCAGTTGCCGAATTCGGCGGCCTCACGAAGCAGATCCGCGAGGGACTTGTCGTCCACCGGCTACGTCAGGGAGAGCGTCAGCTGACGTCGGCCTTCTGAGCGGACCTGGATGCTCTCGGGCGACTGCAGGAGGCTGACGATGTCGTCGACCGACTTCACCTCGATGGCACCCGGTCGCTGCACGTATCGCTGGGCCCACTCGCGCTCGCGCACAAGCTCGGCGGGAAGGAACAGCCGCCGGCCATGTTCAAGTGCCCGTCGAGCCTGGAGCTTCGCGCCACTGGTCGCAGACGCCTCGATGACGACCGTGCCCTGGGCCATGCCGGACATCGTGATGTTCCGGCGCGGGAACGAGTAGGTCGTCGGCGGAGTGTCCGGCCAGAACTGCGACACCACGGCGCCTGTCCCGGCGATGCGGTCTGCCAGCGTCGCGTTCTCGGGAGGGTACGTCCGCAGGATCCCGGTGCCGATGACGGCGACGGTGCGGCCCTCAGAGTCTAGGCACGACTCGTGTGCCGCCGTGTCGATACCTCGGGCCAGCCCGGACAGCACAGTCACGCCCGCTTCGACGAGCTGGCGGACGAGGCGCTGGGCCTGCTCGACCCCCTCGACGCTCGCCTGCCGGGTGCCCACGACGGCGACGGACCTCGCATCACTCTCGTGCAGCTGGCCGCGATAGAAGAGGAAGGGTGGCAGGTTGAAGATGGTGCGCAAGTTGGCCGGGTAGTCGTCGTCGAGAACCGTGGTCAGGCGGACTCCACGGTTGGCCATGTCATGGAGGAGTTCGACGACCCACTCGCGATGCCCCGTCAGCTCTGCCTCAGCGGAGGAGAGCGCCGCCAGACCCTGGCGGGCCTCTTCCGACTTCTCGGTCGTGCGTCCGGCGAGGAGGTCGTCCAATCCTCCCGGTCGCTGAGCCTGCCGCGCGACGAAATACCAGGACACATCTCGCACCCGGCATAGTGCGAGGAGGTCTACCACGCTACTCATCGTCGTCCCTACTCGTAGAACAGCTGTTCGGTTCGACGCCTATCAGCATAGCCGCCACGGCCGTGATGTCAACAGGTTACGACACCCGGCTCCGGACCAGAGGAGGCCGCCCGCGGCACCACTCACCAGCTCCCAGCCGATAGGCGGCCTGCGCCGCGTTCGCGCATCCAGTGCGACGGTAGAGCCCCGAGAGGTGTTGACGCACGGTCGTCTCGGCGATGCCCAGCTCGTGTGCTGCCGCGACGATCGAGCCCGCCTCAATGTAGACGACCAGTGTCTCGAGCTGACGGCGTGTGGGGCGCCCACCAGCCGGAGTCTGGGCTCTCATGCCAGCCGCCTGACCGCGGCGATCCACTCATCGCGGCCCTCGATGGGCATGTCGCAGGCTACCGGTCGATCCGCGTTGGCCCCCGATCCTGCCATGAGACTGAGCACCTCACGCGACTGCACGGAGCGCCTCGGCAATGTGGGTCGGGACGATGATGCGGGTGATGGGACCGGGAGGCTCAAATCCTCTCGCCCCGACCAAACTCAGGGACGGCGATTGTGGCTCGGTGAAGACCTCCGGGCCGCGGTCTTTGGCGATGGCTTCGATGAGCTCGATGTACTCCTTCGGGATCACGGCTTCGCCCGGGCCCGAGACCTGGAAGTGCTGGTATCCCCGTAGCTGTGCGTCCGCGCCACCAAGGGCATAAAGACTCTCGAGATGGTGATATAGCCTTCGCGTCTCGTCGCGGTCAAGGTCCAGCCAGGTCCACTCGCCATCGCGAAGGCTCGACAGATTCAGCCGGCCATCAGGAATTGCCCCATCGAGACGCTTCTGGTGATGAAGCTCGACGCGAACGTTCTCGCCGGCGGGCTTCTCGCGAGCCATCTTGGGTCGGATGAACCGTCGTGTCGTGGTCCGGCCGTCGTCCTCGGCTCGCAGGCTGAGCAGTTTCTCCTCGACCTCGGTCACGCCCCACGGTTTGCCCTCGAGGTCATAGACCCAGTTGTCGAGTGGTCGCCGCCTCGGCGTATGCCGAACAAACGGGCGATCTGTTCGACGATCGGCGGGAAACGCTAGGCATCCCGCCCCGTGGCGCGCAGACTGCCCAAACGGCAGGACGCAGATCGTCGCGCTGGCTTGTCGCGACACCGGCCCTTCCGCGAGCGCGTCCCCCAGAAGAAAGATGGTGAACCATGGCCCATGCCGGTAAAGTCATCGAGCACCCCGTCACCGGTGAGCGGATCACATTCCTGACGACCGCGGGTGACACCGGCGGCCAACTCCTCCGGCTCGACCTCCACGTCAGCCCGCATGGGTTCGTGGCGGGCGCACACGTCCACCCCGGTCAGGAGGAGCGCTTCGAAGTCCGGTCCGGAAGGATCAGCCTCAACGAGCGCGGGTCGAAGCGGGTGGTGAGCCCGGGCGAGGTCGTCAACGTCCCGGCGGGCACGACCCATGCCTGGGGGAACCCGTTCGACGAGCCTGCCGACATCACCGTCGAATTCCGCCCCGCACTGGACACCGAGGCGTTCTTCGAGAACTTCTTCGGTCTGGCGAAGGATGGCAGGGTCGATCCGAAGAGCGGGATGCCGCAGGGTCTTCAGCTTATGGCCCTTGGCCGTGAATTCCGGCACGAGATGGCCCTCCCGCCCCCGATCGGACCCGTCCTCTCCGTGGTGGCGGCCGTGATCGCCCCGATCGCGAGACTCCTCGGCTATCGGGGCCGGTACAAGCGCTACAGCGAGCCTCCCAAGGCGGACTGAACGAAGCCCTCGCCAGGGAACGCCGGCTCGCGCCCGTTGGGCGAGTGGGGAGCGCATCGCTCAGGCGAACTCCACGGTCGGGAGTAGGAGCCACCACGTACGCCACTTGGGCGATAGTCGGTGGGATGCCGCGCCCTGGCTCCAGGCCGCGTACTCCACAGGATCGATCGCCCGGACGATCGTGCCGTCGCGGTCGATGTACGCCGTGGCCGACGGCCCCGGGGAGCCGGCCCGGTTGGCGTAGTTGCGCTCCCCGATCGCGGTCGCCTTCGCATTGGCGGTCTGGTGCAGGCAGGCCAGGATCGTCGGCTTCCGGCGTCGCCGCGCGCCGCGTGTCGGGTAGCCGTAGGCCTTGTTGGTCAGCAGCGCCGTGACCGTCGTCACCTCACGCGCCTCCAGACGGCCGAGGCCTCGAG
>JAYVMQ010000073.1:0-3985 GCA_043758855.1 Chloroflexota bacterium | reverse complement strand
AACATCATGGCCGACGCCATGGCCGCACTCGTGGCAGAGCTCGAGCCGGATCGACTGGATCATGCCCTAGCCCAATTCGTGGAGCAGTTCCCGCCGCTCGCCGTATTCCGTGACGGTCAGGACCCCAGCGAGTACCTGGCCGGTGAATCGGAGGGCGTCCCCAACCGCCAGATCGCCCTCGAAGAGTTGCTAATGCTGTGGCTGGCGAACGTAAACCCGGCCTTCGCCACCTTTGACGAGCTGTTCGACGACGCTGAGTTGGGCGAGAAGACGGCGTACGACGACGTGGTCACGGGGCTGCAGAAGTTTTTCGAGGCCCAGCCGGGGTTTGGGTCGAAGGGCATCTCCCTGATCGACTACCTTCGGGCGCCGGCCCTCGCTTCGCCCGCCTCGCTCGCCGGCCAGCTGCGGTACATGCGCACTCGCTGGGGACTCGTTCTGACCAGCTTCCTGGACCGCCTGGTCGTGACTCTCGACGTCATTCACGAGGAAGAGGTGGCGCTGTGGATGCGCACCCATCCGACTCCCGGCCCGGCAGTTCCGACTGGCGGACCAGGCCTGGGCGGCCTCGAGAACGAGTACGAGAAGTTCAGTCGGGACCGCGAATGGATGCCGCGGGTGGTGCTCGTTGCCAAGACCACATACGTCTGGCTCGACCAGTTGTCCAAACGCTACGGTCGGCAAATCTCGCGCCTGGACGAAATCCCGGACGAAGAACTGGAGGCTCTGTCGCGCCGCGGCTTTACCGGCCTGTGGCTGATCGGCTTGTGGGAGCGCAGCCGAGCCAGCCAGAAGATCAAGCAGTGGCGTGGCAACGCAGAAGCGGCCGCCTCGGCCTATTCGTTGATGGACTACACGATCGCCGACGACTTGGGCGGCGAGGAAGCCTTCCAGATGCTGCGCAAGCGGTGCTCGGCGCGGGGCATCCGTCTCAGCTCGGACATGGTGCCGAACCACATGGGCATCGACTCGCGTTGGGTCATCGAGCACCCAGACTGGTTCCTGCAGCTGCCCGACTCGCCATACCCTTCCTACTCGTTTACCGGCGGCAACCTCTCGGACGACGAGCGGGTATCGATCCAGATCGAGGACCACTACTGGGACTCGACCGATGCTGCCGTGGTATTCAAGAGAACCGATAACTGGTACGGCGACGCCACCTACATCTACCACGGCAACGACGGCACCAGCATGCCCTGGAACGACACGGCCCAACTCGACTACCTCAAGCCGGAGGTCCGCGAGGCCGTCATCCAGACCATCCTCCACGTCGCCCGCAAGTTCCCGATCATCCGCTTCGACGCCGCCATGACCCTGGCCCGCCGCCACATCCAGCGGCTCTGGTATCCCGAGCCTGGCCAGGGCGGGGCCATCCCGTCACGGGCCGAGCACGCCACGACGCGGGCCGTCTTCGACGAGCACATGCCGGCTGAGTTCTGGCGGGAAGTGGTGGATCGGGTCGCGGCGGAAGTGCCGGACACGCTCCTCCTGGCCGAAGCCTTCTGGCTTCTGGAGGGCTACTTCGTCCGTACGCTCGGCATGCACCGGGTCTACAACAGCGCGTTTATGAACATGCTCCGCGACGAGGACAACGCCGGCTACCGACGGGTCATGAAGGACACCATCGAATTCGACCCGGAGGTTCTCAAGCGGTTCGTCAACTTCATGAGCAACCCGGACGAGCGGACCGCGGTCGACCAATTCGGCAAGGGCGACAAGTACTTCGGCGTGGCCACGCTGATGGCGACGATGCCGGGCCTGCCGATGATCGGACATGGCCAGGTGGAGGGTTTCGCCGAGAAGTACGGCATGGAGTACCGACGGGCTTATCGCGACGAGAAGCCGGATGGCTGGCTGGTCGAACGCCACGAGCGCGAGATCTTCCCGCTCTTCCATCGGCGCGCGGTCTTCGCGGACGTGACGGACTTCCTCCTCTACGACGTCTTCGACCCGGGCGGCTGGGTCAACGAAGACATTTTTGCCTACTCCAACAGCCACGGCGAGGAGCGCGGTCTGGTCGTCTATCACAACCGGTTCGCAGAGGCAAAGGGTTGGATCAAGGCGTCCACGGCCTACTCCGTCCCGGACGGGTCCGGCGGCCGGCAGCTCGTGCAGCGGTCGTTGGGCGAGGGGCTCGGACTGCACAAGGCCGGGGACTGGTACGCCTTGTTGCGCGAGCAGCGATCCGGCCTTGAGTTCCTGCGCCGCTCCTCCGATCTGTGCCGCGACGGTTTGTACGTGGAGTTGCACGCCTACGGCTGCCAGGTCTTCCTCGAAATAAAGGAGGTTGAGGACGGCCCCTCCGGACAGCTCCGGCGCCTGTCCGAACGGCTCGGCGGCGAGGGCGTGCCGAGCATCACAGGGGCCCTGCGCGAGATGCAGTTGCAGCCCCTCCACGATGCAGTCCGCGGACTGGCGGAAAACGGCTCGCTAAGGCGAGTGGCGGAGATCGGGGCGGCGCGGGCGGTCGCGGCTTGTCCGGCGGCCGCGGCAGCGGCAGCTGCCAAGGGCGTGGACCTGGGCCTGCGCGGACCGGCAGCGGCTCTACGGCCGAAACTCGTGGCCGCGGGCGCGGCCGGCGCGGGCGCGGGCGACGCGGGCAGCGGCGCTGAGGCCGGCGCAGGCGCGGGCGACGCGGGTAGCGGCGCTGAGGCCGGCGCAGCCGTCCCCCACCCCGCCGCCGACGCCACGGCCGGCGAGTTGGCGGTGCTGCTAGACGAGGCCCAGGAACGGCTACGACTGGCCCTACACGCTCTCGTCGACGTGACGGGTGCGGGCGGGGACGTGGATGCCGCCACCGCCGTCTTCCGCCGCGACATGGAGGCGGCGCTCCGCCTGCCGGCCCTGGGCAGAGATCGGTTATGTGCCGGCTTCGCCGACGAGTGGACCTGGGTGGCGCTGTTCGGCCGGTTCGTCTCAGAAGCGCTAGCGGCCGTGGCGGAACCTCACGGCGGCACCGGTGCCTCAATCGATGAGCTGGCCCTCGGCCCTATCCTGACGGGCGTCTTCGGCGCCCTCGGCCTCGACGAGGGTTCGGCCTGGCGACTCCTAGCGCTCATTCGAATGTTGGGTCATGTGCCTCTGGCAGCGTCGGTCTCAAGTCTCGCAGTCGCGGAACGGGCGCCAGCTCTCGTCCGCGCGCTGATCGCCGACGAGTCGGTCCGGCCGTACATCCGCGTCAACATTTGGGAAGGCGTCAGTTGGTTCAACCGCGAGTCGTTCGCCCAGGTCCTGTGGTGGATGCTGGCCCTGGACGCACTGGACGCCGTCTCCGATCCTGCCCGACCGAAGGCCAAGGTGGCCGCGCGGGTCAAGGAGGCAGAGCTCCTCACCGCCGCGTTGGCCGCGGCCGCCGAGATCTCCGGCTACCAGCTCGACAAGCTCGAGGACGCGGCCGCCGAAGCGAAGGTTTAGGGGAGCATCACGAGCGCCATCGGCTCGGCCTCGGCGAGACGCTCCTCTGCTACGTGTCGGTCCGAGCATCTTGATGCGGTGATGCTATGATGTTCGCATGGCAAGAGCGCGAACGACCCTAACCATCGACGCCGACATCCTGCGTGCGGTCAAGGTCAGAGCAGCCCGCAGTGGCAAGGGCG
The DNA here is from genome assembly GCA_043758855.1 of Chloroflexota bacterium. Lineage (GTDB taxonomy): Bacteria > Chloroflexota > Limnocylindria > Limnocylindrales > CSP1-4 > Fen-1039. The sequence goes on along the minus strand of JAYVMQ010000073.1, from coordinate 389 downwards.
ATAGCGAGGTCATCGAAGAGGCGCTCCGGCGCGATCTGGGGCTCGATCTGCTCGATCGTCTGTGGTCCGCCAACAACCTCAGCGATGAAGAGGCGCTGGGCCTGGGCGTGAAGGCTCAGCACGAGACCCGCACGCGGCAGCGGTAGGCGTTGCGCGCAGTCCTCGACGCCAACGTTCTCATATCGGCCCTGCTTTCGCGGAAGGGTGCGCCTGCTCGTCTGCTGCTGGCCTGGCAGGAGGGCCGGTTCGAGTTGATCGTCTCGCCCGGACTCCTCGCTGAACTCGGTCGCGCCCTGGCCTATCCGAATCTGCAACGACTTATACCTGCGAGCGACGCCGAGGCCTTCGTCGCGTGGCTCTCTCGGTCGGCCGTGCTCGCGCGAGACCCG
>JAYVMQ010000072.1:0-6694 GCA_043758855.1 Chloroflexota bacterium | reverse complement strand
GACTCAGGTTTTCGTAGCCTGAACAACGTGGATAACACCTCGGATCCGCAAGCCGGAAGGATCGTCTCTCGCTGGCTCGGGCGCTTCACGCTCGAGTCTGGCGCTGTGCTGCCCGACCTGGTCGGAGCCTACCGTCACGACGGAGTTCCCATCGGCGAGGGTCGCCAGATTCTGGTGGTTCACGCACTGACCGGCTCGGCCGACGCCGCGGGGGACTGGTGGGCGCCTCTTATCGGCCCAGGCCAGGTCCTCGACACCGAGAAGTTCGGCGTCATCTGCATCAACCTGCTTGGCAGCCGCTACGGCACCAGTGGCCCGATTTCGCGCAACACGGTGACGGGCAAGGCGTACGGCCGAGCATTTCCAGCCATCACCGTCCGAGACCAAGCCCGAGCCCAGTGGCGCCTCCTCGACGCGTTGGGGATCGGCAAGGTGGCCCTGGCCGTGGGCGGATCACTGGGCGGCATGGTCGCCCTGGAGGTGGCACTGGAGCGGCCCGGCGAGATCAGCCGGGTCGTGCCAATAGCCGCGCCGGCTCGCATCGGCCAGCTTGCCGTCGGCTGGAACCACATCCAGCTCGAAATCATCGACCGTCTCGGTCTCGATGGGCTGGACCTGGCCCGCCAGCTGGCAATCACCACATATCGCAGCGAGATCGACTTCGAACAGCGCTTCACCGGCCGAACCGAGTCCGACGGCACGCCGTCCATCGTCAACTACCTCCGCCACCAGGGCCGCAAGCTCCTGGAACGGTTCGACGACGACACGTACTGCACTCTGGTCCGGGCCATGGACACGCACGACATCGGCCGCGATCGCGGCGGTGCCGTGGCCGCTCTGCAGCGGCTTGCGGCCTACGGGACGCGCCTAACCGGAGTCGGCATCGAGGGCGACATTCTCTACGGCACGACCCAGGTTTGCGATATGGTCGAGTCGGCATCCACGGCCGGCATGGACGCCGCCTACCGCGAGATCCACTCCACCAAGGGCCACGACGCCTTCCTGGTCGAGTGGGACCAGCTCACGGCGATCCTCACTGAGGCCCTGAAGTAGGGGCCGGGGCGGGCACGGCGCCCTCAGGAAAGACCAATCCGTCAAGTCTTGGGCGGCCGGGCCGCATGCCGGAAATGGTATGCTACATTCGATTGCAGCCTACAGCTCTCGGGCTGCCGTGGTGGCGTGCGTAAGGGGAAGCGTCCTTGAAGGAAGCGTCTGTCATAGTCGAGGACCAGCCGCTTGGCACGATTTCACGCCGGCTATACGGCCACTTTGCCGAGCATCTTGGTCGCTGCTGCTACGGCGGACTCTGGGCCGGTGCCGGCTCAGGCGGCGACGTCGATGGATTCCGAGCCGACGTGGTGGCAGCTCTGCGCGACCTGCCTGTCCCGCTCATTCGCTGGCCGGGTGGATGCCACGCAGATCACTACCACTGGCGCGACGGCATAGGGGCGCCCTCCGCGCGGCCGACGACTCTCGGCATGTCGTGCGGACTCCGCGACCCCGACGGCAATGCTCTGGGAACCCACGAATTCCTGCGACTCTGCGAATTGCTGGGCGCCGAGGCCTATCTGGCCGGAAACGTGGGCACCGGCTCGGTTCAGGAGCTGTGCGACTGGATTGAGTACGTCAACGGGACCATCGACACAAGCCTGACCCACGAGCGAGCCGCTAACGGCAGGCCCGAGCCGTGGGGCGTTCGGCTGTGGGGCATAGGCAATGAGAGCTGGGACTGCGGCGGTCGGTTCGATCCGGTGGCATACGCCCACGAGTATCGGCGCTACGCGACCATGATTCGCCACGTGGATCCCCGGGCGGAGTTGGTGGCGGTCGGGCTCGAGGACGATGGCTTGCCGGAGATGGGTCTCGATCGGGAATGGAATGCCCGATTCCTGGCCGCGCTCGGGCCGGCCGTCGATCTGGTCGACCATCTGTCCATCCACCGGTATTGGGTTCGCGGCGGGCCGGAGGTCAACTTCGACGAGGACGACTACTACGCACTTTTCGACGAGGCCGACGGAACAGAGCGCTTGATCGAGCGAACGGCTCGGACGCTTGCCGGCGCAGCGAAACCGTCGCACAAGATCGGCATCGCCCTGGACGAGTGGGGCGTCTGGCATCCCGAAGCGCGGGACTGGGGGCCGGGACGGGTCGACCGCCGGATGCCCGCGACATTCGAGCAGGCCAACACATTACGGGACGCCCTGGCCGCCGGAATAGCCTTCGAGGGCTTCCATCGGCAGTGCCGCGTTCTCACCATGGCCAATCTCGCCCAGGTGGTCAATGTTCTCCAGGCCGTGGTCATGACCGACGGCGCCACCTGCGTGAAGACTCCCACCTATCACGCTCTGGCCATGCATCGACCACACATGGGCGCCGAGGCGTTGCAGGTGGAGGTCGCGACCGACTCGGCGGGCCCGTTCGGCGGGCCTGCTCTGAGCGCGACTGCTTCTGGTCGCCCAGGTAGGACGGCAGTTACTCTCATCAACCGGGAGTACCGAGGATCGGTTACCGTTACCATCCGGGCGGTAGGTGCAGCCACGTCGAGCTGGCTGCTGACGGCGGCGTCGCCCGCTGCCGGCAACGATCCAGCCAACCCGGACCGAGTGTCGCCGAGGCCTCTGATCGTCGACGGCTCTCGAGCCGGGCGGTGCACCGTCACATTGCCACCGCACTCGATGGCCGCGATCGAGTTCGCCACAAACGGAGCAAGTCGAGACTGATGACAGCCAGGAGCCCGAAACGCGTTTCCGGAGAACCTCGCCGGCATGCCGTCGCACGAGGTATAAGGACGACCGAATTTGTGCCGCCCAACGCCGCCGGTGTGACTTCACAGGGCGGCAGCGTGCGGAGTTCGGCCGCGCCAGTGCGTCCGGCGCGCATCCCGACGATGCAAGACATCGCCGACGCCGCCGGCGTTTCCCAGAGCACCGTGTCGCGGGTCCTCACCGGCGCCCCGAACGCAATCCCGATCAACCCAGCGACGCGAGAGCGGATCCTCGAAGTCGCACGGCAGATGCGCTACCGCCCGAACCCGTTGGCCCGCGGCCTGCGCGGCGCCCGCACCATGCTTCTGGGCGTGATCGTGCGCGAAATCACGGACCCATTCTTCGCGGGCGCCGTTGACGCCATATCCACCGAAGCCAACCGACGCGGCTACAACGTGGTCCTGGGCGACGCCCACGGCCACACCGACGAGGCCATCGCCCTGCGCACCGTGCTCGAGACGCGCCACTGCGATGCCATCCTGCTCCTCGGAGACACGAGCGATCAACCGCGCCTGATGGAGGATCTGCGAGATACAAACATCCCGGTCGTGGGCCTGTGGCAGGGCACGGCCCGGATGCCCGGCATGTCGGTTGTCGGCGTGGACAATAAGTTTGGCATGGGAGGTCTGATGGACCACCTGATCGGGCTCGGCCACCGCAAGATTGCGTTCGTCGGCGGCGCCTTCGTCGAAGGCCGCCTGATCGGCGACATCGGCGAGCGGCGGGTGGCCTTCCTGGAGCGGGCGACGGCGGAGGGCCTGGAAACACCCGATGGCTTCGTTCGCGACGCGCGGAACAGCCTGAGCGGCGGATCTGGAGCGCTTCGCGAACTTATGGCACTTCCGGAACGCCCCACCGCGATCATTGCCTCCACAGACTTACTCGCCATAGGCGCTTTGCATGCAGCCGCCCACATGGGTCTTCACGTTCCCGGCGAGATCTCGATAGTGGGCTTTGACGACCTGCCGATGGCCGAGTACACGACGCCCGCCTTGACCACGGTCTGCATGCCCATAGCGGAGATGGCGGCGGCCGGCGTCAAAGCGGCCATCGATGAGGGCCAAGACCTCGAGGCGACGACGGTCCAGATCCTCATGCCGACGCTCGTCGTCCGCGAGTCGTCTGGACGCGCTCCGGATAGTGGCCGTTGAGCCCCGACCTTCGCGGTGCTAACGACGCCAACCATGGGCGCTCCGGGTTGCCTCCCCAGGGCTCAACGGACCGATTGAGACCGGGCGATGAGCCCGGCCGTATAGCGGTCAGGTTGCGGGGACGGTCGACCTCGGTTGCAGTGGCGCTCGTCAGCCGTGGAGCTTTGCGAGCTCCCCCTGTGTGACCTCGCTTGGCAGCTTGCCCATGATGATCATGCCCAGCACTTCGTCCGTCGTCACTTCCGTCTTGTTGACCGTGCCAACGAGCTTGCCGTGCAGCATCACGCTAATTCGGTCGGCCAGGTCGAAGACGTCGTGAATGTCGTGGCTGATCAGGAAGATGCCGATCCCCTCTGACTTCAGCTGCTTGATCACGTTGCGCACCTGCACCGTCTCGGCCGGACCGAGGGCCGCCGTCGGTTCGTCCATGATCAGGATCCGGGCGTTGAAGTAGATGGCCCGAGCAATCGCGACGGCTTGTCGCTGGCCGCCCGATAGGGATACGACCGGGGACTTGAAGTTCTTGAAGTTGGGGTTGAGGCGGCCCATGACCTTGCGGGTCGCGGACTCCATGGCCGCATCGTCGAGAGCACCCATTCGGACCTTGAGTTCCCGGCCAAGGAACAGGTTCGCTGCCGCGTCGATGTTCTCGGCCAGGGCCAGGGTCTGGTAGATCGTTTCGATCCCCAGCTCCTTGGCCGCTCGCGGGTTGGGGATGACCACCGGGTGGCCATCCAGCAGGATCTCCCCGGAGTCGGCCGGGTGGGCTCCTGACAGCGCCCGCATGAGAGTGGTCTTGCCAGCGCCGTTGCCGCCGACCAGGCCGACCACCTCGCCCGCCCGAAGATCTACGGTCACGTCCTGGACAGCATGCACGCCGCCGAACGCCACGCGGATGTCGCGCAGCTCGACCAGGGGAGGGTTCGCCGCTATTGGGGCTGGGGCCGGGGCCTGGGCGGGGGCGGCGGCCGGAGCCGATTCGTCGTTCGTCGCCATACTCATCGATTCTGCTCCTGGCCTACTTCGCTCGTCGCCGAAGGATGGTGTCGAGGCCGACCGCGAATATTAGGACGGAGCCTATCGCCACGTCCTGCATTGGCGAGTCCACGTTTATGGTGACCATGCCCGACTTGAGGGACTGCATGACGACGGCGCCCAGAACGGCGCCCGGGATGGTGCCTATGCCGCCCGCGAACGAAGTGCCGCCGAGGACCGCCGCGGCGATGACCAGAAGCTCATAGCCGGTGCCCGTGCTCGTCACTCCCGAATCCAACCGGGCCGTCTGAATCGCGCCGGCGAGGGCGCAGAGCACGCCCAGCAGCACGAACGTCCCGACGATAGTTCGGCGGGTGTTGATGCCGGCCAGCTCGGCCGCTTCCGGGTTGCCGCCGATGGCGAAGACGTACCGTCCGAACTGCCGGCGCGTGGTGAGGTACATCATGCCGAGGGTGACGAGAAGCAGGATGACCACCGGGGCGGCCACGCCGACTGGGATTATCAGACCGCCCGGAGGTTCGGCAATGCCGTGCTCTAGGGCGTACTTGGTGGCCAGCAGCGGAGGCAGCGGGTAGTCATTCAGGGCGGCCACCGCGGCCATGACGATCGCGCACCCACCGACTATCAGAGTCACCAGCGCCCAGCGCGGCCGAACTGGAAAGCCGTATTCCCGCCGCTTGCGACGGCTGGTGGTGAGGGCGTACACGATGCCCGCACAGAGCAGGACGCCCAGGATCCAGCTCGGCCATTGGCCCAGCGCTCCTTGTGGCAGGCCGCCGCCCAGGACTGAGAAGTTCTTGTCCATCGGGGCGATCGTCTGGCCCTGCTGAAGTTTGAAGATCAGACCACGCCAGACGAGCAGACCGCCCAGGGTCACGATGAATGAGGGAATGCCGATGTATGCGACGAGGCCGCCCTGGATAGCGCCTATGGCCGCGCCCACCGCGATCGCAACCAACACCGCGATGATCGCGATCTCGATCCCACCGTAGGGCAAGCCGAGGTTCTCGGTCAGCCAGACCCGCTGGGTCATGGCCGCCATGTAGGCGGTCAGACCCATGATCGACCCGACGGAGAGATCGATGTTCCGGGAGACGATGACCAGGACCATGCCCGTGGCCATGATGGCCACGGGCACGCTCTGAACCGATATGTCATAGAAGTTGCGTGGGGTCAGGAACAGACCGTTTGAGGCGAAGCCGAAGCCGATCCAGATGCATACGAGGGCCACGATCATGCCGGCCAATCGGAGATCGATTTCCATCGTCCGAGCGCCGGACTGCAGCCCCCTGAACGCGCCGCCCCCAGAGCGTCGGAGGGGGTCCAGCACCCGCAACAGAAGTGCGGATCTGCGGCCCGGATCGTCCGCGATGGCCGCCTGCACGTCCCCCGTGGCTTGAGTCATCGTCACGCCTCTTCTGGTACCGCTTGCCAGGTCCCCATAGTACGCGCCCTGCGCCGCCGGAGGCGACGCAGGGCGCAATCCTACGGAATGAACGCGAGGAGTGCTAGCAGCCCGTCACCGAGCCGGCGGTCACGTCCTTGCAGAGGGTGGCCTTGTCGATCCACTTGGCGTCGAGGACGACCTGGAGGTTGTCCTTGGTGATCGCCTGAGGCTTGATGAGGACCGAGTTGAGGTTGGTTACCGCTGAGGTCGTCTTGTTCGTGTACACGAAGACCGCCGACGCGCCACTGCTCGTGGTGATCTTGTCCTTGGTGGTGCCCTTGGCGAGGGCCGCGGCGGCTTCGCCGGCGCCCTGGCCGAGCAGGCGGGCGTCCTTC
>JAYVMQ010000071.1:0-7409 GCA_043758855.1 Chloroflexota bacterium | reverse complement strand
GGGACGGGGCACCGGGATCGATGACGCGACGCGAGTTCGCAAGACCCTCGTGATCGAGCGCGCGATCGCGACCAACCGCCCCGATCCGGCCGACGCCCTGGATGTGCTGGCCAAGGTCGGCGGTCTCGAGATCGGCGGCTTGGCCGGCGTCATCCTCGGGGCCGCGTCGCTCCGGATCCCGGTGGTGCTCGATGGGTTCATCGCGGGCGCGGCGGCCCTCATCGCCGCGCGGCTGGCGCCTTCCTCCATCCCGTTCCTCATTGCCGGGCACCGCTCGGTCGAGCCCGGGCACCGGCACGTACTCGCCGATCTGGGGCTGCATCCGTTGCTCGACCTGGACCTGCGCCTTGGTGAGGGGACCGGGGCGGCCCTGGCGATGCACCTCGTCGATGCCGCGGCACGTATCCCGCGCGAGATGGCGACCTTCCAGCAGGCCGGGGTCACCGACCGTGAGGCCGCACCCGGCGCCGCGCCGGACGACCGCGTCGCGGGATGAACGCGCAGGGCCCGGAGCGAGGGATCGATCGCCCGGTGAGCGCCGTCGCGAAATAATCGGCCTCCTGGCCCCGTTGATACAGTTGCGAGCGCAACGATCTCGCCAAGGAGTCCACCGAATGCCAGCCATCACCAGCCCGAATATCCTCGCCCTGCCGGTGGTCCGGGCGAGCGCCGATCAGCTCGCGCGCCCGCGCCCGGTCCGCACCATCGTCACCGCGATCAAGACCTACGAGGGCGAGGGCTTCCCGGTCCGCCGCCCGTTCCCCGGGCTCGACCGCCGGATCGCCGATCCATTCCTGCTCCTCGACCAGATGGGCGAGATCCAGTACGCGCCGGGTGAGGCGAAGGGCGCGCCGGACCACCCCCACCGCGGCTTCGAGACGGTCACCTACATGATCGACGGCGAATTCGTGCACCGCGATTCGACCGGCGGCGGTGGGGTCATCGCGAACGGCTCGACCCAGTGGATGACCGCCGGGGCGGGCATCGTCCATTCCGAGATGCCCCCCGAGGCGCTCATCCGCAGCGGCGGCCTGTTCCACGGGATACAGCTCTGGGTGAACCTCCCGGCCGCGGAGAAGTGGACGCCCGCCCGCTACCAGGACATCGCCGCATCGGCGGTGACGCTCGTCCGGTCGGCCGACGGTGGCGCGCTCGTGCGCATCATCGCCGGCGACATCGACGGGCACCGCGGTCCGGGGGTCACCCACACGCCGATCGCCTACGCGCATGCGACCCTTGCCGCGGGCGCGCGCCTCGACGTGCCGTGGCGTGCGGAGTTCAACGCCCTCATCTATGCCCTCTCGGGCTTCGGCCGGGTCGGCACCGAAGGGCTGGCCATCGAGTCAGGCCAGCTCGCGGTCTTCGGCCCCGGTGCGTCGCTCCGGATCGAAGGGGCTGCCGGTCAGGACAGCCGCACCCCGTCCTTCGACGTGCTCATCCTCGGCGGGCGCCCGATCAACGAGCCGGTCGTCCAATACGGCCCGTTCGTCATGAACACCCGCGAGGAGATCCAGCAGGCCGTCGCCGACTACCAGAGCGGGCGGATGGGCGCCATCCCCGCGACGCACTTCGGCGCCGGCCCGCGCTGATGTAGCGGCGCGCTCGCGCGCGGACGTGCGACCGGAGCCACCGGAAAGACTACAATGACCACATGAAGAGCCTGACCATCGGCATCCGGGAGGCAAAGGCGCAGCTCAGCCGGCTGGTGAGCGAGGCCGAACGCGGAACCGTTTGGATCATCACCGACCGCGGACGGGCAGTGGCCAGGCTGGCGCCGCTGCACGACCTCGAGTCACCTCTTGCCCAGCGCATTTCCAAGCTCGAAAGCTGGGGCTGGATCGAACGCGGCACCCCGGAAGGCTGGACCGTTCCACCGCCAGTGAGGATCGGCGCCGACGCGCAGATGGCGCTCCAGGAGGATCGTGACGCCTGACCCGGTGGATCTGGTCGTCTACTGGGACGCGTCGGCGGTGCTCTCGGTGCTCATTTCAGATGCCCACAGCGCCCAGGCGACCGCAGCTGCCCGACGCTCGGGGACCCATCTCATTTCGACGCTCTGCTCCGCCGAGGTGTCCGCGGTCCTGGCCCGTCTCGAGCGCGACCGCACGCTCCCCACCGTGCTGGCCGACGCGGCGCGCGAGCTGGTCCGCAACGGTCCCTGGCGCCGTCTCACCCTCCAGCCGGATTGGGCGAGCATCGACGATCTCGCCACGCGTTGGCCGCTGCGCGGAGCCGACCTGTGGCATCTGGCGACAGCGGTGACGCTCAGCCGCGAACTGCCTGAGCTGCGCCTGATCACCTTCGACTCTCGGCTGACCGTCGCCTCGAGCGGTGCAGGTCTGGCTCTTCTCAGCTGAGGCGCGATGCCGGTAACACGAATCGTGCTCCGCCCGGAAGCCTCGCCGGGCAAGCGGCTTGGATCAGGTGTGAACGGTCTCTACCAACGTGAGGTGTAGCCCGGATGGGATTCGAACCCATGACCTCTTCCTTGAAAAGAAGTCGTCGCAGAGAAGCGTTCCAGCGAGTCAGTCAAGCACGAGTGCCGCGCCGGACCAACCCGAAACGCGCGGCAGAGGAACGCTCACCGCACCAGCGGCGTGAGTCGCAGCCGCGTGGATGATGAGGACCCATCAGCGCAACGATGCCGCGAGGAACGCGATCACGCGGGCCCTGTATTCATCCGGGTGAGTGTGAACCGCACCGACGTGGCCGCCGGACGTCACTCGCCAAAAGTCCTTGGGCTGCCGCGCTCGGCTGAATAGCTGCTCCGCGTCAGCGAACGGTGTCGTCGCGTTGCCATCGTCCATTGAGTGGATGAGGAGGAGCGAACGCGGTGCGATGCGGTCGACGACGTCGATGGGCCGAGCATCCTCGAGCCGACCACCGGCGAGCCAATCGACCAGCGCGGCCTCGTACGGAAGCACCGGGATCGAGATGGGTCCAACAGGAACCGAGCCCATGCGTGCGAGCTGCACGCGCTCATCCGCCCAGCTGCTGTCGGCGATGACGGCCTGAATGCGGTCATCCTTCGCTGCCGCGAGCAGCGCGTCACCGGCGCCGAGCGAGATGCCCAGAACGGCGATGTGGTCCGACCCCGCGCCGCGTCGAGAGCGGACATAGGAGACCGCGCCGACGATGTCACGGTCCTCGGTGGCCCCCACGCCGAACACGCCGTCGCTGGCCCCACAACCACGGCTGTCGTAGAGCAGCACCGAGTAACCCGCGTCGCGAATGAATTGAGCGTGGTCGGTCATCTCCTGGCGATACGTCTTGAAGCCGTGAACGAGTACGACGACGCCTCGGGCGGTTGGCGCGTCGAGATATGTGCCCGAGAGGCGCACGCCGTCTGATGCTGTGAAGGTGACGTCGGCCGCGGGCCCAAGGGGCGCCAGGATCTCCGCGCGAGCGGGGACCGATGACCGGCGCATCAGCAGCAGGCCGCCCCGCATCGCAGGCGCTAGTGCCCATGCGACGGCTACGACTGCGAGCGCGACGATCAGGATGCGGCGCGGGCTCACGCCCAAAGGCTACTGCCGATCGAACTCACGACGGGCCTGACGGGACCTGTCGCCGATTGACCCATCGTGCATCATTCGTTGATGCTGCGCGAAGGGTTGCGCGCCGAACTCCCTGGGCTCGTGGGCCGGCCGGCGCGGATCCGTCTGCCCACCGTCCCGCTCGCGTCCCCGTGGCTCGCCGCGGTGAGCGCGCTCGGCGTATCGTCGCTGGTCAGCGCGATCATCGGCACGGCGGCCAGCGCCTCGTTCTATCTCTTCGGTCCGTACGCGATCCAGCTGCGGAGTGCGGTACCGACGACGATCCTTGCCGATGCCCTGGCGACCGCCTTCGCGTTTGGCGCCGCGCGCTGGGGTGGCGTGCTCGCGACGGCCGCGCTGATCACAGTCCTCTCGATCGAGCAGCTCTGGCTCGGACTGCCGAGCCGTCTGCTCTTCTGCGAACGGACGGGAACCAGCTGCGACGCGCTGGGGACCGCGCTGACGCAGCTTTGGCCACCGGCGCTCGGCGTCGCGGTCGGCGCCGTCGGGGCCATCACGGCGCGGAGATGGGTGAGGCCGGGACGACCCGGCGTGGTGACGCTCCTCCTGGGTCTCGGCGTCGTGAGCTTGCTGGCGTCCGCGGCGCGGCTCGCGATCGTGCCATTCGTCGGGCGCACACCCACCGGCCCGGAAGCCGGGTACGCCTTCGACTGGATCATCGCGGCCGGCGGCGTTGCCGCGGTGGCCCTCGGACTCATCATCGGGATTTTCGGTACGCGCCTGCTGCTCGACGGGTTCTTGGTCGTGCTCGTCTACCTCGGCCCGTGGTCGCCGTACTTTCTGTACTTGCGCGACGGTCCCCCGAGCCGCGGGTTCGTGCTCTGGATGCAGTGGCGTGAGATCAGCCCGATCTGGTCCGCCGCAGCCGCACTCGTCGCGATCGGTGGCGCAGTGCTCGCCCGGCGATCCTGGAGCCGATGGCACGACCCCGTAGAAACGCCTGGAGGAACGTCCCCATGACGGGAAGCCTGCCGAACGAGGGCCCGAGACCGGCCCGGACGAACGCCGGCCTCCTCTGGATGGTGGCGCTCCTCCTCGTCGTCGTCCTTGGCATCGCGCTCCTCTACGCCTACCGCGCAGAAACGCCAGCGCAGGAGGCGGTGCCGTACGGTCGCGTGCTCACCGAGCTCCAAGAGGGCCAGCTACGGTCCGTCGTGATCGAGGGCGACAGGGCGACGGTAACCCTCGCCGATGGCCGGACCCAGCAGACGGCGACCCCGGGTGACGACCAGCTCACCCGCGCCATCCTCGAGCGCAATCGCGCCGATCCGGCTCACGCCGTCACGTTGCGGTACCAGCAGGGTTCGCCGAGTGTCTGGCTCCCACTCATGATGGGCATGGGATTCCTGCCGCTCCTCGTCCTCATCGCGTTGATCGTGTTGGCTGCCTCGCTCTTCAGCCGTTCGAGCCGAACTCACCGCTACGACACGCTGAGCCGCCTGGCCGACCTGCGCGATCGCAATGCGATCACCGAGGACGAGTTCCAGCACGAGAAGCGGCGCCTTCTGCGCGGGTGACCGACGATCACGGCAATGCGCGTCAAGGCACCGAGACCTCGGCACCAGTCCAGGACGCGGAGCACGCCGTCGTCGCCGAGGATCACGTTCCACGGTGATGGGTCGCCGTGGCTCAGGCCGAACCGCAGCTCGGCCTCCGCGAGCCGGGCGAACGTGCGCCCAAGCAGGGCCTGCGACTCCCGATCCAGCACGCCCTTCTCCAGGAGCGGGTCGCGGGGCGTGATCACGACGTCGGGCGGGATTGGGAGCGCGCGCGGCAGGCGGAAAACGAAGCCGACGAGTCGCGGCCGCTCGTCGGGCAACAGGGTGGAGTCGGGTGGCGGGAGGCTCGAGCTCGCCGCCGCGGCCTCCGCCGGCGCCCGATCGGTCGACTGCGGATCGACCGTCACCAGCGGGTCGTTCGCGACGCTACCGCCCCCGGTCGACCAACGCGGGGCCGGCTGCTGGCTGATCACTGGCCGAGCCGAGCCTTCAAGCCAGAGGATCAGGGCCCTTCGAATAACGCACTAGGACGAAGCGAGACCGGGTCATCGCGCGAGTTCTAAACGCCCAATGAGTCTTCGGCAAGCCTGGCTCTCGCGTGGGTTGGAGGGCACTGTGTTGTCCGAACAGTGCAGTCTAAGACATGGAGCCTCACTCCGGTATCAACGAAGCCAACTCCGCAGCTCGCTGGCCAGCCCATGGTTTCAGTCGCGGCGTCTGGACGGGATGAGCGTCGGGTACGCCGACAGAAACGACGCGTTGCTGCAGGGGAGGCTGCCGAGGCTTTCCTCGGACGTCAAACGCTTGCCGCAGTTACCGCCTCCGCGGGACGATACGGTGGGCCACCAAGGCGGCGCCGAGGAAAGCCACGGCGACGAGCAAGAGCGCAAGCGTGCCATTCACCGAAGGTGCCGTTGAGGTGGATGGGAGGCTGCCCGCCGGGCCGGACGCTGACGACAACACGTAGTTGTTGAAGAGATTGTCCGTCCCCGCGACCAGTTCGCCGCTTCGTCTCCACTGCGGCGCGCTTCCCGCAACGTCGCTTGGCTTGGGCCGCTCGTCCGGATTTGAGCCGTCTGCCGCCATCAGAGCATCGGCCACGGTGCCCGACGAGGCTTCCGCAATCCAGTTCGCGGGTGCACGATTGGCCGGTGTAGAAGCTCATCGTCGCTGCGCTCGCGCTGACGCTCGTCGGCTGCCACGGCGGGCCGCCATCCTGGACCGGCGACACGGGCATCTACGGCACGTATAGCCACTTTGGCAATCCGCCGAACGGCGGTCCGACCTTCCTGTGCGGCGTCGCCTACGACCTGCGCTACGGCGGGAGCGAACCGCTCGATCGCGTCGACATCGCGGTTCGCTACCCACGGGTGTACGCGGACGTCGCCTCGGCCTTGGGCGGTCCCGATGCCGGCGGGTGGTGGCACCCAATTAGCTTGTCCGTCTCTGGGCCGGGGAGTCTCGCCGATGCCGCGCTGCTCGGGCATGCGGCGGGGTCGGCGGGCGGGATCTGTCCGAATGGACCGGCGGACCTCGAATCGCTGCGCGGGACGATCATCCGCGTGCTCTGGACCACGCGCGTCGGGCCGCACGATGACTACATCACGGTGGACGACATCCGCGGAGACGTGCGTTTCTCGGCCGGGACGCTCACCGCCGACGGCCAGCCGCGCGACGGGCAGCCACGGATCGAGTGGCGGGATCAGCGGCAACCATGGCTCCCGGTCATCGCGATCGGCGTTGGCGTGCTCGCCACCGTCGGCGCGATCGAGTGGTTGCGTCGCAGGGCTGCCTCCAAGGGCTCGGGGACCTAGGGAACGGCCCTCGCTCCGGGGGGCACGTGACGTGGGCAAATAGGCATCAGGTCTTGGACTTTTCGCGGTAGACCACCTGGGATTCGAACCGGTCAGCTCGTCACATCCTCGGCCGCGGTGGTTGCGGCAGGCGCGCCTCGGCCCACCCTGCAGCGGCGAGCAATCGCCGGTCGGCGCCGCGTGAGCCCACGAGCTGCAGCCCGAGCGGGAGACCCGCCGGACCGAGACCGGTCGGGATCGCGACCGTCGGCGCGCCGACGAACGTCCCGCGCGAGCAGAACCGTGGATCGCCGGTCGTCGCAGGATCCGGGGCCTCCCCGAGCGCCGGCGGGGTGAGGATCGCGTCGTAGGGCTCGGACCATTCGGCGAAGGCCGCGATGAGCCGTCTTCGTTCCGCCAGCGCGTCCTCGTACTCGACCGCGCCGATGCCGCGGCCACGTTCGAAGATCGCCTGTGCCTGCGGGCTCACCAGCTCCGGCCACGCCGCCGCCAAGGGGCCGATGGCGCGCGCCGATTCATAGGCCATCACGATGCCGATG
>JAYVMQ010000070.1:0-2899 GCA_043758855.1 Chloroflexota bacterium | reverse complement strand
CCAGTACGCTCAGCAGTTTGTTGCCACGGGATCTCGCCACGATCTGTCCACTTGCTGGTGGACCACGGTCCTCTGCCAGACTGCCGTCTCTGCCGTCGTATCAGTAGGCGCCCTGCTCTTGGCTCCCGTTGCGATCAGTCATCTGCTGATCGCAGCGGCCTTATCCATGGCCATTTCATCGCTGAACCCCGCCCAGTTGCTGCGTGGCCAGCGCAAGTACGGGGTCTACCTCGTAGGGTCCACCCTGCAGACCCTTGTCTTCGGGGTATCAATCGCTGCCTTCTTTGTAGCTCTGCGGCAGCCGGTCTGGTATTTCCTGGCGCAAGGGATGGGCGTCATCGCCTCGTTCCTTGTGGCCTTGGTCTCCGGTATCGTCGGCAGAAGGCCGGGGTTGGGCGAGATTGTCAGGCATTTGCGCGGAGCCCGCCATATCGGGGGCGCCCAACTGGCTATCCAACTGTACACCAACATTGACCTATTGCTGGTGGGTAGCTTTCTCGGAACCGTCGCCGCGGGAGCATACGGGGCCGCGTACAAGTACCACAACGCCGTGATGACCGGCTACTCGCTCCTAGTCGCGTTTGCCATCCCCAGATGGAGTCGCTTCGACGTTGAAGCTCGCCTCAAGTTCCAGAAACTCGCCTCAATAGCCAGCATGATTGCATCGCTCGGCATTGCCAGCCTGAGTCTGCTCGTTATCGCGCCCACGTGGCCGGCGACCGCAACTCCAGCACGAGTCCTCGCTATCCTTTCCATCCAACTAGCTGCCGCGGGCGTCGCGGCTACCACTTCGATTGGGCTGCTGCTTGAGGACCACCGAGGGTACCTGGGGGTGTCGGTAGCTGGCGCAATCTCGAATGTGTCGACGAACCTGATTGCCATCCCGACCTTGGGGCTTCCTGGGGCTGCGAGTGCAACGGCTATTAGCGAGTTGGTGGTCACCGTCGCATCCCGACGACGCGCCCGCGTGCGGATGAGCCCTGAAGTACCGGCGCTGGGGCTGTTCGCTGCCGGGATCCTGATCGCGGCGTGGGGGTCTGACAGCGGACTCCTGCTTTCGCTCCTTGCCGTGCTGCTGCTCTTAACCCGTAGCGGCGGTGGCCCGAACCTGATCAGGCCGCTCATCTCTCCTTGAAGTTGAGCCAGACCTTGTCCCGTGCGATTCCGCTCGTTCATGACGTGCCGTCCGCGACATGAACTGAGCGCCCAACTACTGTCGGCGAGAATGACACAACCGAGAGAGGCTCCGGGTGGCATCCGTCTACTACTTCATGCACATCGACTGGCGCTGGATCAAGCAGCGTCCTCAGTTCCTTGCTGAGGAACTGCAACGGGGTGGACACGCCGTGCGGGTCTTCGATCGAAGGATCTGGCGCACCGACATAGTGACCAACAATCCGACATCGCTGGACGTCCGAGGGCTGCGCGCCAGCCCAGGCCGGCTGCGACTGCCATCAGCCCTCGATCGTGGGTTGCTGCGAACGCAGGCCCGGTGGACCTCCCGTGGCGAGATTCCCGACCTAGTCTGGGTAACTCACCCGTCGATCACGGAGTACCTGCCGCCGCGCCTCTCCGGCGCCACATTGGTCTACGACGCCATGGACGATCATGCTGCTCTCGCACCTCCGTCGGAGAGACCTAGGATTCAACAACTTGAGCGCGCCCTGCTGGCACGAGCCGACCTGGTACTTGCCTCGTCGGAGACCATCTTGAACAACATCCGGGAATCCACATGGTCGTCCAGTACACCGCTCCTGGTGCGAAATGGACTCCCGTACGAATCTTCTGCGACGTATTCCCCGGCGATGAACTCTCGCGAGGTCATGCGCCTGGGCTACGTAGGAACCATCAGCAAGTGGCTCGATCTGGATTCCCTGCTCTATCTGCTCGGCGAATGCGAAGACGTTGAGGTTCACCTCTTCGGTCCAGCCGATGTCCAGCTCCCTGCGCACCCACGACTCGTCCATCACGGGCCAGTGTCAAGGGCTGATCTAGCTGCTCGCGTTTCGGCGTGCCATGCCTTCATAATGCCGTTTGTCGATAGCCCCATCGTGCGCGCAGTTGATCCCGTCAAGGTCTACGAGTATCTCTCGTGGAACCGCCCGACATTCGTTAGCGAGTGGGCCGAAACCGAACACTTCGGCGAGTTGATCAAACGCTACCGAACAGCGGAGGAGTTGCTCTCTCTCGTTCAGCACTTCCGACATCATGAAGCTAGCCTCGTGCCTGATCGCACCCTGGTCGAGGAATTCCTTCGCTACAACACCTGGCGTTCGCGAGGGGACCAGATCAGATCGGCGCTCCACTCCCTTCTCCAAGGCCGCAAGGCCGCCTAGATCTGGGGCCGGGCTGAAATCTGGCGTGACCGGATGCTTCCCGAACTACCCCCGTGAGTTGAGAACGAGTGGCGGCGGCGGCGAAGTGCCCGCAGTCACTGTCGGTTGTCCGACTCAATGCCCGCCAGCGTCCGCTCAGGGGCACTTGCCGAGGCCGGAGGGTGTGCCTCGCCTTTGTCCACCTCCTCGCGTGAGTGCCGCTCACTGCCCCCACGAAGTGAACCCCGCTCGTGAGCCGCGGGCCCACCAGTTACGAGGGCGGGCTGGGTCCAGCATGAAAAATCTGGACAGCGGTACGACGCGTTCCGTAGCCTCGACTCGCCTCGCAGGCGACCCCGAACCCTCCACTAGTTTCCGGGGTCAATCGGAACGAACATCGTGCACCTACACTGACTCCGTCCCTCCCCCGTTGACATACGAGGTAGTAGAAAGCTATGCGCCCTGTGTTCCGAAGGCGCTGGGTTCGTCGCCTGGTCCCGGTCCTTGTCCTGCTCCTCGCTGGTCTGGCCTACTGGGGCCTGAGTTTCTACCGGGCCGCCACACAAACCAAGACCAGTGCCGCG
>JAYVMQ010000069.1:0-1500 GCA_043758855.1 Chloroflexota bacterium | reverse complement strand
CGGGCACGGTCGGCGATCCAGCGGGCCATGCCGTCCTGCGTGAGTGCTTTGAACTCGCGGACCTCGCCCCCAGCTGCCTCCACCGCCTTGCGCAGGTGTTCGAGAGAGGCCGGCCGCTTGGCCGTGCCGTCCACGGTGTCTAGGAAGGCCAGGCCATTGCCTGAGGCCACAGCGGCGAGTGTCGCGACCATTTGCGCCGCCAGCGGTTTCGTGGAGATAAGGGCCGCCGGCTCGGCAATCACTACGAGCGTGCCACCGCCAAAGAGCGTGGCCGTGGCCACCTTCTCGGCGATCTCGTCGGCAGTGGTTGTTGAGCCGCTGAGCCGGACGCGGTCGAGCGGCGGCCCGTCGCCGGCCAGCCGCGCGGCCAGCGCGTCCGGGCCACGGGCGACACCGTAGGCGTCGTCTCCCCAGTAGAAGCCGAGCGGGGCGGTCGGTGGCATTAGCCGCGCCCCTTCTCGGCGCTAAGTGCGGCGCCGCCGGCCTCGGCCCGGGCGGCGGCGAGCGCCCGGGCCGTCCACCCGAGGCGGCGGACATCGGAGGGAGTGATGCCCGCGAGGTTGCAGACCCGAGCCTCAAGCGTTTCGGCCCGACGGAAGGCGGCGGCCAGCGTCTCGGGCGACCACGTTCCTCGAGTCCTGTCGGCACGATCTATGGGCGGGTAGCGGCGCTTCCACGACGTGAAGCGATCGGCCATTGATTCGAGGCGATGCCCGGCGCGTTTGTCTGCATACGCGACGATCAGCGCTTCCGGGGAAGCGCCTGGCAGCCACTCCTCAAACCAGGAGGCGTCGGCCAGGCGCGTGACCGGGTGACCGACGATAGCCGGCCCCAGTTCCGGGTATCCCTGAGATGCGAGCCATACGGCCGAGCCCTCGGCATGCGCCAGACCGCCGATCTGCGGCTTCACCCGATCCAGCTTGTCCACGTCATGCAGCAACGCCGCCGACTCGGCCAGGCGGCGATCGAGCGACAGACCGGCCGATTCCGCCCGCCACGCCAGCCAACCGGCAGTCTCGGCGACCGCCCGCGAGTGGCGGAGGTGCCAGGCCGGTGGTTCCAGCGACAGGAGTAAGGCCGCGCTCTCTCGACGGCTCGGGACGGACATCGATTGAATCGTACAGGAGGCCGAACGCAGTGGTCGTGTCAGTCGGCGCGCTGGCCTTTGGAGCGTCGCCGCGCGTGCGGGAGACCGTCACCGCTGATCGATCCAGCGTCACTTCGACTGTCCCGTCCAGGTCCGTCCGTGCCACCCGCGACGAGTGAGCCCGAAGTCGAGCCACGGTAGCGGCGCTGGGGTGGCCGTACGTGTTGTTCGCCCCCACCGAAATAACGGCCACGGCCGGCCGGACCGCCGCCAGCAGCGTGTCGGACGAGGCCGTGGCGCTGCCATGGTGCGCAACCTTGAGCATGTCCACGGTCGGCAGGCCGCGGCTCAGCAGGATGGGGTCGACGTCTTCCTCCGCGTCCCCGGTCAGCAAGAACCGGCGTCCTTCGAAT
>JAYVMQ010000068.1:0-7259 GCA_043758855.1 Chloroflexota bacterium | reverse complement strand
CCGCAGCCGTCGCCGCACCCGCAGCCACCAGGGAGTCCGCGCTCGAGACCGGGGCCGGAGCGCGAGACACGAGATATTGGAGCGCACCCTGCAGGAGTCGGTACAGACCCTCACCGCCTGCGTCGACGACGCCGGCGTCGCGCAGGATGGGCAGGAGCGACGGCGTCTTGGCCACCGCCTCATGTGCCCCGTCCACCGCCGCGGTGAGCACATCCTCGAGATCCCCGCCCGCATCGGCGGCGCTGACGGCTGCTGCCGCCGCCTCCCGAACGACTGTCAGGATGGTGCCTTCGACTGGTTTGGCCACGGCCTTGTACGCCGTGGCGGCTCCCTGCGTCAGAGAGTGCGCCAGGTCGGCCCCGCTGAAGCGATGCTTGCCACCGAGTCCGTCGGCCATGCCGCGGAAGATCTGGGAGGAAATGACGCCCGAGTTGCCGCGCGCCCCCATCAGTGCCCCAAAGCTGATGGCCTGAGCTACCCGATCAGCCGACGGATCGTCAACGGCTTCAGCCTCGGCCAGCGCCGCTTGAACTGTGGCCAGCATGTTGCTGCCGGTGTCGCCGTCCGGGACAGGAAAGACATTGAGCGCATTGACCTCTTCGACATGGGCCGCAAGGTTTTCGGCCGCCGCACGGAAGGCGGCCAGAAGCCCCGCCCCGTCGCCGGCTCGGCGCGTCATCGATTGGCTCGCGTGGTCATCTAGGCTTGCGCTTCCTCGATACCGTCGCCCCGTCGGCTGGAGGTGTGTTGGCTGCAGGTGTGTTGGCTGCGGGCCGTGCCGACGCACCTCGCATGTCGGCCTCGTCGGCCGATCGATCGGCGTCTTGACCGACGCGTTCGACCGTGTCGGTCCGCTCGATCGCTTCCGCCCTTTCGATTGCCATCGGCTGGTAATGCAGGCCATCCACGTGGATGGCCACGCCGGCAACCTCGGCCCCAACATAGTGGCGCAGCGAATACCTGACGGCCGAGTCAACCTGGCGGGCTACCTCCGCCACCGGCACCCCGAAAGCCACCGTGATGTACAGGTCCAAGTGCAGGCCGCCATCCTTGGACAGCCTGATCCCGGATCTATCGAGGCCAATCCAGCGCAAAAGCCGGCGGGCCAGCGATGCGTCCGCGAAGCCCGTCACGCCGTAGCTGCTCTGAACTGCGGTCCGGACGATGTCAACGATGGCTCGACGCGTTACGATCGATTTGCCGGCCACCGAACGCTCGGGCATGTGATAAGACGACCTCCAGCCGGGGTGGGGTAAACGGTGTGCTATCATACCGCCCGGCTAGGTCCCGGTCGGGGCCGTGCATTCCGAGCAAGTATTCGAGAGGGCACTATGCCTCGATCCTGCGCCGTTTGCGGCAAGGTTTCCATGGACGGCTTCAACGCGCAGTCGTCCGGGATGAACAAGGTCCGCGCGCATCGCCGATTCCGCCCTAACCTTCAGCAGACGACCATCCAGGTCAAAGGCCAGTCGGTCAAGACTCTGATGTGCACGCGCTGCCAGCGCACGCTTTCCCGGGCAGACCAGTAACCGCAGCCGGCTAGGGCCGGTACACGAACAAACTCGGCGTCGAGCTTCGCGCTTGGCGCCGGTTTCGTTTAACGGTCCGGCAGACCCGAGCGCCCGAGCCCGAGCGCCCGAGCCCGAGTCGGCGAGCCCGAGGCCGAAGACCGAGACCGTGGAGCGTGGCCCACGGTGCCCGAAGACCGTTTCTGGCCATCTGCTAATGGGGGTAGCGCGAGGCGAGGTGTCGCCGGGCGGCTGTCTACCCGCGCGAGTCCGCGAGCCCCATTTCACGCTTGGCAGCACCAATTCCAGGGTCGGCAACGGCCGCTCTAGCATCAGCCTGAGCGCCCTTGACCTGCCGGTGGCCAAGATTCTCGACCTCGTGCTACCGGGGCTGGCAAATGGCCAAGTTGCCGGTCAGCGCGCGGCTCGCCGCTAATCGGGGTACCGCGGCTCGCCGCTAATCGGGGTGGCCGCGGCTCGCCGCTAATCGGGGTGGCCGCGGTCCTACACCGTCGGCCACGCCACGATCCCCAACTCTTCCGTGTCGAGCCAGATCGTGAACGGGCCCTCGTTCACCAGCTCCACTTCCATGTCCGCTCCGAAACGGCCACGTTCGACTGGCACCCCGGCGGCGGCAAGGTTCTCGCAAAACGACTCGTACAGACGCTCGCCGAGGGCCGGACCCGCGGCCCCAACGAATGACGGCCGCCGACCCTTGCGCGCATCCGCGAACAGCGTGAACTGGCTGACGACCAGCGCCGCCCCGCCAACCTCGCCCATCGAAAGGTTCGTCAGCCCGGCCGAGTCGGCGAAGATGCGTAAACTAGCAATCTTGGCGGCCAGCATGGCGGCAACGGCTTCGTCATCGCCGGGCGCAACGCCCAGGAGGATGAGGAGCCCGCGGCCAATGGCCCCGATCGGCCGGCCCTGCACGCGGACCTCGGCTCTGGAGACTCGCTGCAGGAGGGCGCGCAAACCGGCCCCCTAGCGACTCAGAACGCCGGCCGCGCTTCGCCACAAGCCGCCCAGGATCGCCAGCCAGGGAACGAGATACAGAGCGCTCGTCGACCCGCCCAACCAGCCCATCGTGTTCATGCCGTAGGCCACGCCGGCCCCGGCGATCGTCACGACCAGGCCCTGGATAACCAGGGCCCAGCGAACATGCCTGCCCAACCTGCGAATGGCGCCCACGTCACCCTCGTCCTCTGCCTCAACGCCGGCCTCGATCTCCTCATCGACGATCTGCTCCATGAAGCGCTTCGCCCAGCGAGGCCCGTGCATAACCACGAAGTAGGCCGCCGAGGCGTAGATGACGCCGCCGATGATGTCGACGACCCAGTGCTCGCCCAGGTAGACGATCGCGAACCACACGCACGCCGCGTAGGCCAGCATGAGCCAGCCGGGCCTACCGAAGGCGCGGCGAGCGAAGAGGAATGCCAGGAATGGATAGGCCGCGTGAAGCGAGGGGAAGGCCGCTACGTCGTTGGGGCTGATGCCGTAGACGTTATTCGAGTAGAAGTAGTGCCCAAAACCGAAGAGGTGGACCAGCCCCTGGAAGCCGTTGTCTCGCAGGTGCAGGATCCCGCTGGCGTAGCCGAATTTGTCGGCCCACCAGGGCGGTGCCACCGGCAGGAGGAGGTACGTCACGAAGGCCGCCATCGACAGCACTATCAGGGCCGCAACGAAGTCGTAGTACACGCGCCGCTGATGGAGCCAGAGCAAGAAGCCGATGGCCAGCGGCAGCGGGAAATGCAGGAAGTAGAAGATGACCGAGATCGTGGCCAGGTTGTCAGGACTGCTCGCCGGGCCACTGTGGAGGAGGCCCTGCAGAAATTGCGTGGGCAGTCCGCCCAGGCCAACAATCCTCTCCAGGGAAATGACATCCGTGACGTGGATGGGCAAGCCGAATTTGTCGGCGTAGCCACGCATCAGCTCGTAGGCGAAGAACAGGGCCACAAATGGGATCCAGTCCCGCAGGAAGAGCTTGCCGCGGCCCAGGAGCAGCGCCGCCAGACCAAAGCCCACGGCCACCACATCGGGTGTGACCGAGATGCCGCGGGCGATCATAAGGAATGAGAGGAGGATCGCGTAGGCGGCCACGGCCAGCAGCAGCAGGCGGTCGTTGCGCCGCCCCAGATGAGCGTGCGGCTTGGACGCAGCGGCGGTTTCCCCGGTTTCCCCGATTTCCTCGGCCGCATCGTCTCCTGGGACGGCGGGGCTCGGCGCCGCTTCTTCGGTCACGAAGTCACTCCTGCGTCCATATTCTTGGGCCGGCCCTTATAGGCGGCATCCGCCCTTGACTTGATGGCGCGGATTTCCTCAGAGACGTCGCGCCCCTTCTTCCACAGCGTGGAGCCAACGACGAGGATATCGGCTCCGGCTGCGCCGCATTGGGCGGCCGAGTCGCGGTTGACACCACCGTCCACGTGGACCTCGCGTCGAGACGGCGCCTCGCCGGGACGATCTCGGAAAACATCGTGGGCGGGCTCGATCTTGGCTGCGGCATCTGCCATGAACTTCTGGCCGCCGAAACCGGGCTCCACGGTCATGATCATGACGATGTCAAGCAAGTCTCGATACGGATCAAGGGCGGTCAGCGGCGTCGCCGGCTTGATCGCCAGGCCAGCCAGCCGACCCGCCCGTCGAATCTTCAGAAGCGTCGGCTCGATGGGCTCCTCGACCTCGACGTGGAAGGTAATCGAGTCGCAGCCGGCGTCGATGAACTGATCGATGTACCGCCCCGGCTCCGAAATCATCAGGTGGGCGTCGAACGGCTGCTTGCCGATTTTGCGCAGGCGCCCGATGATGCCCGGCCCAAAAGTGATGTTCGGGACAAAATGGCCATCCATGACATCGAGATGGATACGGTCGGAGCCGGCCTTGAGGACCCGGCGGCACTCGCGACTGAGACTGGCCAGGTCCGAGTCGAGAATGCTGGCGCTGACGAGCGTGCGATGCTTCATTGCCGACTCCGACCGGCCGCGCCGGCGGTGCTGGGCCGGCCGCTACGAGGTTTGACGGCCTTCTCGAGGGTCTCAGAAAGGCCCTCCCCGCTGCGCTCGCCGCGCAAAGCGGCCTCGCTGGCCCGAACGATCACCTCGCGGCGGTGGGCCACAGTTGGTGCCGGAGGCTCCCCTGCCCTATTGGCGGCGAGCTGGCCGCAAGCGGCGCCCGCGTCCTGGCCGCGGTTGGCCCTGACCGTCACGCCGATGCCATTGTGGCGCACGCGGGCGGCGAACTCGGCGACGCGCTCGGGGCTGCTAGCCTGCCATGGCGTATGGGCAACCGGGTTCATGGGGATGAGGTTCACGTGGGCGAGATCGCCGTGCAGAAGTCGTGCCAGGGCGTCTGCGTCAGCCTCGGTGTCATTCACGCCGGAAATCATTACGTACTCGAAGCTCACGCGCCTGCCCGTTACGCGGGCGTGGTCGCGTGCGGCCGCCACGACCTCCGCCACGGGCCAGCGGCGGTTAAGTGGCACGAGAACGTCCCGGAGCGGATCGCGGGCGGCGTGGAGGCTGATCGCCAGGGTGAACTGCGGTCCCAGGGCCGTGAGTCGGCGGATGCCGGGCACCACGCCGGACGTGGACACGACCACGTGCCGCGCGCCCAGGCCGAAGAGGAGCGGATCGGCCAGGATGGCGACAGATTCCAGGACGCGGTCGAGGTTGAGCAGCGGCTCGCCCATACCCATGAAGACGACGTTCGTCAGGTGGCGCCCGGTCGCGGACAGACCGCGCGCGGCGTGGCGAACCTGATCGACGATCTCCGCGGTCTCGAGATCCCGGCCGAAGCCAAGCTCACCGGTGGCGCAAAACGGGCAACCGACGGCACAGCCGGCTTGGCTGGAGATGCAGAGCGTATGCCGCTCGCGATGCAACGCCCGGCCGGAGCCGTCATACCCGCGCGCCGGATAGTGCATCAGAACGGACTCCACGAGCGCCCCGCCGGCGAGCCGGTGGAGTGTCTTCTCGGTCAGACCACCGTCGGAGACCGTGACTTCGTCCTCTTCGATCGTGTCGACCCGGAAGGCCGCCGCGACGGCTTCCTGGAGGGCCACAGGCAGACCGCGCAGTTCGGCCGCGGTGGCGGCGTTATGCCGCCAGACTGAATCCCGTATCTGCTTGGCCCGAAATGCCGGCTGACCGATCCCTGCAAGCCACGCCTCAAGCGCGGCAATGGTCAGGCCGCTGAGGCCGGGTCGACCCGACGTACCGGGCGCGGCGACCGTGGTCCGGCGGGAATCGCGACTGGAGGCACGGGCCGGGATAGTCTTCGGCGCGGCGACGGCAGAAATGGCGCCGGCCAGATCGCCGGGCTTGTTTGAGGGACTCACAGGCTCGCGATTATCGCATGCCGACCCTGGCGGCTCGCAACGGGGCCGCTCCTCCCAACGCCACGGCTGCGTCGCGGACGACTCTGGGATCGACGACGGTGCTCGATCGTGCGAACGGCAGCTGCTTCACACAAGAAGGCCACCGGCCTCGACGCATTCGTCCCTCCCCGCTGCTCCGCTATTTGGCTGGCTCCACGTCCAGGAGAAGCCAACTGCCGTTCTCCCAGACCAGGGCCACCGCAGGTTGTATCAGCCTGAATGTGGTCGCACGGCTCGCCCGTCGCACGCGGAGTCGGCTTATGGGGCCCCGGAAGCCGGCGGTGGCGAGACGCTGGTCTCTTGGCTCAGAACCTCTGTGAAGACAAGACGGTGCCCTTGCTCCGACGAGGTCAGCGACGAGGGGCTCAGGACGTCTATTCTGAAGTGGTAGCCGTCCTTGGTCCAAACGTCGCAGACTGAGCATCCGCGAGTCCAGCCAAGCGGCTGCAGCTGGGTCTGGTAGTAGGCGATGACGACCGAATCCTCCGCGTCGGTGCCGAACGTGCGGGTGACGTAGGCCCCAGTAGTGCCCAGTTCGAGCGACTGCTTCCAGGGCATGCTGCCGGTCGAGATCAGAGTCGCGCCTGGAAACGGCGGCAGGTGCGACTCGGCCATGGCCTGCATGGTCGCAATTGGGCGAGCGTCCTGTGCCTCGCAACCACCAAGAATGAATGCCGACGCGGCGAGGAGACATATCGCGATCCACCTTTGTCGTCGGAACACCGATCTGCTCCTCCCCGCTCGTTTGACCTACGCAGGCCTTATGTCTAGTGCGAGCCAGCTGTCGCCAACATACTGCATGATTACATTCATGGCGTCGTTCACCGAGCCGGCACTGATGCTGAGTTTAACGATCGGCGGTTTCGGTCGCGGCAGTCGAACGCGCGCCACGCTACCGGGTATGCGGACTGCATGTACGGCTATTTGACAGGATCTCCGGCGGCGACCCTGCGGTCGAAGAAGGCAAGTGGCGCGACCGGTCATTCGGGCGGCGGTGAGGAATTCGCTACAGCGAGAAGCCGCAGCGCGATCGCTGGATAGCCATCTCCACCAAATGCGTTCGCGGAACACGGGGTCACGACCCGTTGCCTTCAGCCCGCGGCGGCTCCCACCAGGCCCGCATAGCCGCGTCGCAGCTCGGCGGCGGAAACACGCTTCTTGCCCGAGATCTGGACCTCGACGAGGACCAGGCGGCCGGCAACGGTAGCCAGGGCTAAGCCATCGCGGCCGTCGGCGACTAGCTGCCCGGCGACTTCTCCAGGCTCAGGCGCTGCTACGCGAGCGTGCCAGACGATAAGCCGCCCCTTCCCCGTCTCCAGGTGGGCCCCCGGCCAGGGCTGATAGGCCCGCACCTGCCGCTCCAGTTCCACTGCCGA
>JAYVMQ010000067.1:0-26569 GCA_043758855.1 Chloroflexota bacterium | reverse complement strand
CGGCGCGGTGAGCGTCGGTGGCCGGGAGCGAAGCAAGCCAATCGCGAAGCGATTATTTGCGAAGCGAAGGCTGCCGGGGCTCGCCGCGCCGGCCTCAATGCTGGAGCTGGAGGCGTGAGCGGCCCGGGCGTGAGCGGCCCGGCCATCGAGACTCAAGAACTCCGTAAGGACTTTGGGCGGACTGTTGCGCTGGCGGGCCTGACGATGACGGTGCCTCGGGGCGAGGTCTTCGGCTTCCTCGGCCCGAACGGCGCGGGCAAGACCACGGCCGTGAAGCTGCTGCTCGGGCTGACGCGGCCGTCGGCCGGGCGCGGCCACGTCCTTGGCGCGCCGCTTGGCGATGTGGCGACACGGCGACGCGTGGGCTATCTGCCCGAGCTGTTCCGCTACCAGGGCTGGATGACCGCGCGCGAAGTTCTGGCCCTTCACTGTGAGCTGGCCCGCCTGCCACGATCGAGCTGGCCGAAGGAGATCGCGGAGGCGCTCGAACTGGTCGGGTTGGCCGATCGGGCCGACGGGCGGTCGGACACCTATTCCAAAGGAATGCAGCAGCGCCTGGGAATCGGCGTCGCCTTGCTCGGTCGGCCGGAGCTGGTGGTCCTCGACGAACCTACGTCCGCCCTCGACCCGGTCGGCCGCCAGGACGTCCGACGGATCATCGGCTCTCTGCGAGACCGAGGCACCACGGTCTTCCTCAACTCGCACCTGCTCACTGAAGTGGAGCGAGTCTGCGATCGCGTCGCAATCGTGGATCGTGGCGGTGTAGTGGCCGAGTTGAGCATGGCGGAGCTGACGCAGGAGCGTGGCGTGCGCTTGCGCGTCACCGGGGCCGACGCCGCCACCCTGGAAGTGGCAGCCCGCTACGGCCCGACCCGCGTCGACGGGGATTGGCTCGCGATCGATGGCATCGCAGACGCGGACGTGCCAGCCCTCGTCCGGGAACTCGTGGCGAGTGGTGTCGCGATCCACGCCGTTGTCCCGACTCGCCAATCGCTTGAGGACAGGTTCATGGCGCTCCTCGGAGCAGATGGCCGCGCCGGCGCGGCCGCAGCGTCGGAGGTCGCGGCAGACGCGGCGGACGGAGGACCAAGCGCCGAGGCAGACGCGGCGGCCTCGGGATCCTCTGGACCCGCAGAAGTTCGGCCGTGAGCAGCATCGCCGGCATCGCAATCATCGCCCGGTTGACTCTGCGCGAGGCAGTCCGACGTCGTCTCCTGTGGGTGTTGGTCGGCCTGACGGCGCTGATGGTCGTTCTGACGTGGTGGGCTTTCGGCCGGATCGCCGAGGCCTCGCCGATCACCGGGCCGGGGCAAGTCCTCGTTATCTCGCAGGTCACCGTGATGCTGGCCTTCATGTTCAGCTTCGTGTTGGCGATGACGGCGGTCTTCGCAGGATCTCCGGCGATCGGCTCAGACGTCGAAAGCGGGCTTCTTCTGGCGGTCCTGGCCCGGCCGATCAGACGCTCGGAAGTGCTGCTGGGCCGCTGGCTTGGGCTGGCGGCGGTACTAGTCGGCTACGCGCTCGTCGCCGGCTATCTGGAGTTGGGCGCGGTCGTTGCCGCCACCAGTTACGTTCCGTCCAACCCCCTGGCCGTCCCCTTCTACCTGGCTGGCCAATCGCTGATCCTGCTGACGCTTGCCATCGTGGTCAGCACCCGGGTCGCGTCCGTCGCGGGCGGTGCGATCGCCGTCGTGGCCTACGGGTTGGCCTGGATGGGCGGAGTCATGGGCGGCGTCGGTGAGGCCCTGGACAACAGAATTCTGCACGGCGTCGGCGTCGTGGCCCGCCTGATCCTGCCCAGCGATGTTCTCTGGCGGGGCGCGGCGGGCGCGCTCACCCCGACCGACAACGTCCTGACCGCCGGCGGCGTCAACGCCAGCCTGTATCGGTTCAGCCCATTCTCCGGTACGACTCCAAGCCTGCCCTGGTTGGTCTGGTGCGTGGTCTGGATTGTCGGAGCGCTGGCAATCGGGATCGTGCTCCTGAGAAACCGCGAGGTTTAGCGGCGCTGCGCGGGGGCCGGGGCGGGCAGCGGCGGGGCGAGGCGGGGACCCGGACCACCGGAACACCAGGCACCGGACGGGAACGACCCGAACGACGGCAGGGGGGTCTCCCTTTGAGTGGGCGCGTTCGCCCGCGGCCCCAAAGCCGCCACAGCGGCCAGACGTTCCGACCCGTTACACTCCGAATAGATGACGAGCCTTATCGGTAGGCGTCCCGCCGCTGCCGAAACCTCCTTCTCCGTCCGCGCGTCCTTGGCCATCGCCGTGGGCAAGAGCGCTGCAATCGCCACCCGCCTCATCGGTCGTGGAGGCGGCACCGCGATCACGGGCATGGTCGCGCGCCAAGTAGACCCGCGCATCCTGGACAAGCTGGTTCGGATCCCAGGCGTACCCGTCGTGGCCATCACCGGCAGCAACGGTAAGACCACGACTGCCCGCTTCACCGCAGCGCTGCTGCGCGGTGCCGGTGTCACCGTCTGCCACAACTCCGCCGGCGCCAACCTCATCCAGGGAGTGACAAGCCTGGCCGTGAGCCACGCCACTTTGGGCGGCCGGCTGCCGGAGGGCGTGCTCGTGGTCGAGGTCGACGAAGGTGCGCTGCCCCGCGTCGCCCCGGAGACGCTCCCTCGAGCGCTGCTCGTCACGGACCTCTTCCGCGACCAGCTGGACCGCTTCGGAGAGATCTATGCCGTTGCCGACGCCATCGAATCTGTGGCGGTTGCACTTCCTGCGGACTGCGCGCTGATAGTCAATGCGGACGATCCCATGGTTGCGACCATGGCCGAGAAGCGCCAGGGGCGACGCGTCACGTTTGGCCTGGCCATCAAGGAGTCCACGGACCAGATCACTCGTGCCGCCGACACGATCCGCTGCCCGCGCTGCCAGGCGGACCTCAAGTACCGCTACGTCTACCTCTCGCACATGGGCGACTACCACTGTCCCAAGTGCAGCTTCACCCGGCCCAAGCTCGACGTGGCAGTGACGTCGCTCGAGGTCGCGGGCCTGGACAAGACCCGCTGCGAGATCCAGACGCCGCAGGGCAAGCTGATCCTCGAAATCCCGCAGTCGGGCGTGCACATCGCCTATGACGCAGCCGGCGCCGTGGCCATCCTCGTCGGACTCGGCGTCTCGCTCGATCACGCGCCCGAGTCGCTGGCTGCCGTTGGGCCGGCTTTCGGTCGACTCGAGAAGATCGATGCCGGCGGCAAGACGGTAATCCTGGCCTTCGCCAAGAACCCCACGAGCTACAACACGACCCTCCGCGCCCTGGCAACCGAGGACGAGCCGAAGCAACTCCTGATCGCCGCCTCGAACACGTTGGTCGATGGCGAGGACTTTGGCTGGCTCTGGGACGTCGACTTCGAATCGATGGCGCTCAAGGTCGATCGTGTGGTCGTCTGCGGCACGCGCGCGGACGAGCTGGCGAACCGGCTTCACTACGCCGGGGTGGCCACGAACAAGCTGACGGTAATCGAGGATCGACGGGCTGCCCTGACCGAGGCAATCGCGCTTCTGCCGCCCGGGTCGCGGCTGGTGGTGCTGAGCGGGTACACGCCCCTGATCGAGATTCGCAACGAGATGCGGCGCCGCGGCTGGACGGGGCGATACTGGGACGTATGACCCAGAGCAAGGGCGTCAAGCCCGCCGCGCCGGAACAGCCGCACAAGCCCGCACCCAAAATCGTGGCCGTCCGGCCCCTCTCAACCGACTACCAGGCCGATCCGGTCGATCGGTTCCCGGTCCCGACGGTGGCGCCCAGGCGTGTCCGCAAGTCGAAGCTCGACTCCACGCCGGCCCCCACGAATTCGGCGTCGAAGTCGGCCGCCAGGTCGACGGCGGCCCCCAAGCCGGCCTCGATGGCCCAGTCGGCTGCGCTCGAGCCCGTCGGTCCCCTCGAGCCGGCTCCAGCGCCTCCGTCGGCTCCGCTCATTCGAGCGACCCGCTTGAGCCGCTCGCGCGATCACAAATCACTTCGCATCGCCCACTTGTACCCGTCCTTGCTGAACGTGGCGGGAGACGGCGGCAACCTCATCGCCCTCCAACGTCGGGCCCAGTGGCGGGGCATTCCCGTCGATGTCGTGGCCGTCGAGAAGGGCGACACGCCGGACTTCCGCAAGTTTGACGTGGTCCTGTTCCACGGCGGGCAGGACGTGGAGATGGCCATAGTCGCTGCCGATTTCGCTCGCAAGTCCCCGTCGCTGAGGGCGGCTGTCGATGAAGGCGTCGTGGTATTCGCGGTCTGCGCCGGGCTGCAACTGCTCGGCCACCGCTACGTTTCCAACTCGGGCGAGGAGATGCTCGGCGCGGGGATTCTGGACCTGGAGACGCGTGGCGGGCCGCAACGCTTCATGCAGCACGCCGCCTGCGAGGTCACGATCGGCGACGTCACCGAGACGGTGGTGGGCTTCGAGAACCACTCCGGACTCACCACACTTGGGCCGGGCTCCCAGCCCTTTGGCCGCATGGTCGCCGGAGCGGGCAACAATGGGCGCGATGGCTTGGAGGGGGCGCGGTACCGGAACGTCTTCGCGACGTACCTCCACGGCCCGTGCCTGCCCAAGAACCCATGGCTGACGGATCAGCTCATCCGGATCGCGGTTGGCCGGGCCGAGGGAATATCTCCGGCCAAAGTCGCGCTCGCGCCGCTTAACGACGACCTGGAACGCCGCGCTCACGAGGTTGCCCTCCATAAGGCGATGTCGAACCGCGGCCGCCGCACCGCGTTGGAGCCGGCCAAACTGGTCCGCGGCCAGAAGATCGGCTAGCCGGCGGGGAGTGGCCGGTGGGGATGGCCGGCGGGGATGGCCGGGGCCGGCGCGGGACGCGCGGCTTGGGGGCGCGGGGCGAAGGGCGCGCGGGGCTCGGGGGCGCGGGGCGAAGGGCGCGCGGGGCTCGGGGCTCGGGGGCGCGAGTCTTTCCTAATGCACACCACGACGACATCGGACAAGGGACCGCCACCGAATCGGGTCCTGCACCCCTGTGCGGCGCCCTATTCAAGGCCCAATGCGAGCGAAACGGCCGATTCCCGGCTTTCGTGTCCCGTCTTGAGCGCGTGGTGGAGCCAAACATCGGTCGTGCGGCTGCGGTTCGATTCGATACCTTGTTCAACGTCATCCTCATGTTCAATAGGCAAGACTTGGGGCGACCCAAGGCGCCACGCGCCACGCGCCACGCCACTGGCCATGCGCCACTCACGAGCCACGCCACCAGCCACAGACAGGGCCACGCGCGCAGGGGCGCGGGGCGCGACTCGCTCGCGGGCGCGAAGATTGAACGGTTGACGCGGCCTCAGGCGTAGATCGAGTACCACAGCCGCGAGGGAGACCCGTGATCGAATTGGCCAGCGTCCAGCCGCGCGAGGATGACCGTGTCGTCGAGATGCTGCTGGCCGGCGTCCCGGAAGCCCACCGGCTGGCCTCGTGGATCCTGCGCGACCCGGTCGGCGCCGAAGATGCCGTCCAGGAGGCGCTTCTCCGAGCCTGGAGCCGCCGGCGGACCATCCATTTCGAGCTGGGCGAGCCGCACCGCTGGTTCATGCGGATCGTGGTCAACGTTTGCCGGGACGAGCTTCGGCGGAGGCGACGCCAGCCCGTGGCGACGATCGAACCGGCAGCCGAGCCGGGTTGGACTCCTTCCGCCGCCGACGACCTGGGTCCCGCGATCGCCCGGCTCACCGACGATGAGCAGATTGTGCTGGGCCTCCGCTACGGGCGAGACCTCACCGTCCCCCAGATCGCAGCCCAGACGGGACTCCCCGAAGGCACGGTCAAGTCTCGACTTCACTACGCCCTGGTACACATGCGGGCTGGGCTCGACGCCGAGCGGCGGGCCGAGGAGCAGAAATGATGAACGCCCCCGATCTCGAGACGAGAATTCGCTCCTACTACAGGACTTGCGAGCCCAAGGACTCCGCGCGGCTGATGCTGGCTTCGCGGGATCTTCTCGACGAAGCGCGCCGGCCACGCCCGAGGCACCTGCTCTGGGGCAGCCTGCGACTGGCCGCGACCCTGGCTGCGGCCGTCGTCCTGCTGGCGGTGCTGGTGCTGCCGCGGTTCGGAACGGCGGTTGGCCCTGGGTCCGGCACTGCCTCGCCGGGCCCGACATTCGATCTGCCGGCCGCCCTGAACGCCCAGGTCGACGAGGCCGGGGTGATGCGATCCGGCGGCATCTGGGCCGTCCAGGGCTCGTACTTCCTCACGTCCACGGACAACGGCGTGACATGGCGAGCCGGAACGTTTCCGGGCCCGGGTGGAGATCCGGCGGTTGAGCAAGTCTTCGTCCTTGACCCGGACCACGCCTGGGCGATCACTTCGAACGGTATGAACGGGGGTTTGGCCACTCCGGCTGCCTCAGGGCAGTTGTTCACAATCAATCGAACCAGCGATGGCGGCCGAACCTGGCATTCGACGACGGTCTCGGGCAACTACCGCTGCGACTCGGCGACGATCTCGTTCGTGGACGCAGGCCACGGATTCATCATGTGCTCGTATGGCTCCACGCCCGGGCCTGACGGACCCATCGCGCAGGTCCGCGCCGGCTCGAAGAAGGGTTCGGGCACGGTTCTGCGGACCGACGACGGCGGCGCGAGCTGGTCCATCGCCGGCGGCGGCACCGGCCTCGGGTCGCAATTCACCGCCAGCGATGCGAATACGCTCTGGTCGGCCCCGGACTACACGTCGTCGACATACTCGGGCGTCGCCCTGGCGGTGAGTCGAGATGCCGGCCTGACCTGGTCGACGGTCGATCTACCCGACCTGGCGTCCGCCCCTGCGGCCGCCGATGTCGGCGTTGCCGCCGGGCCGGTCTTCTGGGATGCCGCGGACGGAGCCATCGCAGTCGGTGTCTTCTTGAACGGGTCGGAAACGCCGCCGGCAATCTGGTTCTACCGAACCTCCGACGCCGGTCGATCCTGGACCGTATTCAAGGAGCCGACCGACTTTCCGATGTTAGACTTCCCGCCCGCCGCTCTGGTCGGACGCCAGTGGGCGGCCAGAATGCTGGGCAACTACAACTTGGCCGTGAGCAGCAACTTTGGGGTGAGCTGGACGGCTGTGGCCGGGTCCGGGATGCCGGAGAACACCTCGTTCCTGTGGGTAGACCTGATCGACAAGGACCGCGGCATCGCCACAGTATTCGGAGGTCCAGGCACTCATGTGCTGATGCAGACCGCGGATGGTGGCCGGACGTGGCACCCGGCCAACTTCGGCGATGCCCGGGCCAAGGTGGGGGCCAACTCGACGGACGTAGATGCCGTCAAGAATCTGGCCGTCAACTACACCACGATGACCATTAAGGTTCCGACGACGGCCTGGAACATGCTCTCGTCGTACTCGCAGCGGGCGTTTGGGAGCGAGTCGGCGTTCGAGGCGGCCATGGTCGCGCTCGGCACGCGGACCAACTACGCGCTGGCGATGGGCGAGATTACGAACAGTGCGGCCGCAATCAGTCAGCAGAAACTGGGCCCAGGCGTTTGGGCCGACCTGACCGCGCTCGCCGACCTCAGTCGGGCCTATGCCGTAGCCGTCACTTTCCCAGGTTCCTCGGAGCCCCCGCAGACGCTCGTCGTGGCGCCGCTCGCGGCTACGGGGGACTGGCGAATCTGGGTTGTGACCGCGCAGTAGATGGCGCGGAGCGGTACGCATCCAGCCGGTCCAGCCGAAGTCGCGGTCGCCATGGTACTGTTCACCGCATGAATGCGACTGGAGCGACCATGTTGTGTCTCCCGGCGGCCCTGCCGCCCGGAGGAAGGGGTCCTTGGTCGCGCGCGATCTGAACTGACGATCGCATAGCGGGACCTCGGTCGGTCCCGAGCCACAGCCATTAGCGCTGCGGCCAGTCTGTCTCCGGAACGAGCGGTGGGTGTCCGCCGTCACTCGGGCCGCCCCTCGGCCCCTGCCCTAGGCCCCTGCCCGGCGCCCCTGCGGGCCCCCACTCCCTTGTCCACTCCGGAGACTCTCATGACCAAGTCCTCGTTTGCCCCTCTCTTCCAGGCGACCTCGTCGGCTCTCCGCGCCGCGCCGGAGGCCGCCCTCGTCACGTTCCGAGCCCAGAGCCAGCAGAAGCTGGGCCTACGGAGCGAGGTGAAAGTTCGAACGTTCGACATCCCGGTCGACGAACCGCCAACGCTCGGCGGGGTCGACTCGGCCCCGAACCCGGTCGAATACGCGCTCGCCGCCCTGGCGACGTGCCAGGAGATCACCTACCGGCTTCACGCCGACGCCCTGGGCATCCCGCTCGACGGGGTCGCCGTCACTGTTGAGGGAGACATCGACCTGCGCGGGTTCTTCGGTGTCGATCCGTCGGTTCGGCCCGGTTTCACATCGATCCGTGGAACCGTCCACCTCGACAGCCCGGCACCGGCCGAGGAACTGCGGCGGCTCCGCGATCACGTCAACGCCCACTGCCCGGTGCTGGACCTCGTCTCCGCGCCGACGCCCGTCACGTTCGAGCTGGTCACGCGTACATTGAGATGAGCCTCAGAGATCTAGGACCGTGGTCAGCTTGGCCCCGGTGAGCTGCGCGACACACCACGGAAAGTGGCCGTCGCTGCCGTCCGGCGTGAACACGTTGCTGGTCGCCACGGCGTATGCGGCACGGTAGATCAACATCGCCTCGACGGGGTACCCCAGTTCGGCGGCGAAACGATCGGTAACCGCAGCAGCGATCGTCGGGGCGTGCGGCCCGTACATGTTCATGGTCACGGCGGTGATGCTCGCATCCAGTCGCGGATCGCCTGCCGTGGACAGGAATCCGAAGTCGAGCACCGCCACCGGCCGGACCCTGTCGTCCACCAGAATGTTCTCGCCAAAGAGGTCTCCATGAATGACCGTGCTCGGCACTCTGTCGAGTACGGTCAGCTTCTCCAGGATCCTCGTGTAGCGGCGGTCGAAGTCCGGTACGTGGCTGCGCAGCGCGCCTCCGAAACGCGCCATGCGGCGCTCCAATAGCGCGACCAGGACAGTGCGGAAGTCGTCCGTGCCCGCCCAGAGCGGACGCTCCTCGTCCAGCACTGACATCTCTCGCATCGCCTCGGTACCGGGCACGGTGGCCAGCGCCCGGAGCACTTCAATGACGCAATTCAATGTGTCCTGATCCAGCTCGGCGTCCTCAAACGCTAGCCGCTTCTGGAGCGGTTGGCCGTGCAACTCCTGCTCGAACGTCACGGCAACGCCGTCGACCTCCTCGACCTCCAGAATCACCGGCGTGGCGAACGGCAACCCGGCGCGGGCGACATCCGCGTAAAACCTCTGCAGGCGGACGAGCTCCGCCTCGTGACGGCGGCCCCATACCTTGGCCACCGTCCCGTTGCCCAGACGGTAGATCGCACCTTCTACTCCGGCCCCGAGCGGTCTCACGTCCGAGTACCCTCGGCGGGTGAAGTGCTCAATCCATTGCGCGGTGTGGACCCGCCTGAATCCCGACAAGCCCGGACCTCGCTACAGCTCCTGGCGGCGGAAGGTTAGCCAGGTGAGACCGAAGAGGGCCGGGACCAGGGCGATGTTGAAGAGGATTGGGCCTAGGACGAAGCCCGGGTCCTTGCCCAGGACCAGGTCTGCGGCGATCTTGCCGAGCGACGAGGGTACGTAGTCGCCGATGATCGGCAGCTGAGCGACGATCCCAAAGACGAGCAGCGCCACCAGGCCGATGCCCGCGGCGGCGATAGCCGATCTGGTTAGGGCGCTGCCCAGCATCGTGATGGCGGCGAAGCCCACGAGCATCCACCACAGCAGCAGGGCCATGGCAACGTACCCGCCGATCGGGAAGGGCGCCGGGTAGAGGAGCGCGACGTAGACGTAGGCGAAGCCGTAGCCGAGCAGTGTCGCGAAGCCGAGGGTGAGCGAGATCGCGATCAGCTTGGCGGCCAGGAAGGCGGCCCGAGAAGCCGGCTTGGTCAGGATCATCCCGGCGGTGCCGCGGTCCTTCTCCCAGGCGACTGATCCCATGGCCAGCAACAGGGCGCAGATTATGCCGAACTGCGACAAGTTCTTCAGGATCTGGGCGGCGGCTCCGTTCAGGCTGGGAGGCGGCACGACAAATGACATGCCGCCGCCCTGGCTGCCGATGGCGTCGAAGAGTTGCTTCATGTAGCGGTCGGTCAGAGGGCTGATGATGCCGAAGATCACGAAGACCGCGGCCACGGCAAGCAGCCGATTCGTGCGCAGCTGCTCGCGCAGCTCCTTGAGCAGCAGGACCCGCAAGCCCATCATCGTCGACCGCTCGCATCGAGGCCCCAGACGGGGACGGTGACCGGCGGCGCTATCGGCGGCCCGCGCTCCGACACCAAGCGGAGGAAAATGTCCTCGAGGCTGGGCCGGACCCGTTCGTATCGAACAAGGTTGACGCCGCTCGCGACGACCAGCGGCATGATGGCGGGGCCGGCCACCATCGGATCGTCGACGAAGACACGGACGGTATCGGGCGTCGACTTGACCTCATGCGCCCAGGCCTGACCGCGCAGGGCGGCCGCGAGTCGGTCGATCGAGCCGGGCTGCTGAGGCTCCGGTTCGAGTTCGTAGATGGGCTGGGCGTAGCGATCGAGCAGTTCGGCGATGGGGCCTTCGACTACGAGATGGCCGAAGTTGAGGATCGCCACACGGTCGCAGACCCGCTCGACGTCGTTGAGGATGTGGGTGCTCATGAAGACGGTGGCCGTGCCTCGGAGCCGCGAAATGATCTCCAGGACATCGCGCCGGCCTTCGGGGTCCAGCGAGCTGACCGGCTCATCGAGAAAGAGGACACGGGGCTGGTTAATGAGAGCCTGGCCGATGCCCAGCCGTTGGCGCATGCCGCCGGAGTAGCCGCCGATTCGCCGGTGCGCGGCTTCGTTCAGGCCCACGATCTCCAGGACCTCGCCGACGCGTTGCTTGAGGGCCGCTCCATGGAGCCCGTGGAGCTGGCCAACCATGTTCAGCAACTCGCGGCCGCGCATCCAGCCGTAGAAGCGCGGGTCCTGGTCCAGGTAGCCGATGTTTCGGGCCAGGTCGCCACCCGTGCCGCCGATCTTCACGCCGGCCACCGAGCCCGTGCCGTCGGTGGCAGTTGCGAGGCCGGCGAGCAGGCGCAGGGTCGTGGTCTTGCCGGCGCCGTTGGGCCCCAGGAAGCCGAAGATGCTGCCGCTCGGGACGGTCAGATTTAGGTGATCAAGGGCCACCACGCCGCCGCTGTAGCGCTTGGTCAGGCCGGTCGTGGAGATTGCCGCGTCCGTCGTCTCGGCCAGAGCCGGCCAGGTGGCCAGGATGTGGGCGATGGAGTCTGTGGGTGCGGCAGCCAAGTTGCCGATGGCGGCGCCGCGAGAGTCATCGCGACCGGCGAAGAAGTAGACGAGCGGCCCGATGCCGGAGGCCAAGGCAATGATCAGGGCCCACATGATCTTGCTGTCGCCCCGGACGCGGCGGTCCTCAGCAAAGAGGTCGTACAGGGCGTAGAACATCAGCCCGAATTGGAGGATTACGAGCGGGATCAGTACCAGGGCAATCGTGGCGGCGTCCATTGGGGCCCAGTTTCGCACGAGGGCCAGGAGTCTGTGGGGCGGGCCCGCGCCGCGCAGGCGGCCGGCCGGCGCCGCGGGCGGGGCGGCGCCCGCTCCAAGCTGTTTCATTGCAGATTCAAACCCGGGTAGCACGGTGCGGGGTGTGAGTGCCCTGTTGGGCGTGGGCTGGCTCTTGCGCCCTCCGAAGTGGCCCGTTTGGTGGGCTAGACCGACCTCGTAGCCTGATTTCGCGCTGCGCCCATTGGAGCTGGCCGAAATGCTGGGCCGCAGCCGTCGGCAACTCGGATCCGTGCTACCCCCATTTGAATCTGGCAGGAATGCCGCCCCACAGTCCCGTGCCCCGCGCCCACCGCCCCGCGCGCACCGCCCCGCCGCCCCGCCGCCCCGCCTGCCGCTCCTACATCAGGCCCCGAATTCGCGGCGGATCGTCGAGGGATCGGGCAGGGGCAGTTCCGGTCGGACGCGCGCCATCCAATCCCGGAGCGCACGCACGCTCGTCTCGAAGGCGATCTCCGACCACGGGATCTGGTCCGGGGCGTACGGCCGCGTCTCCAGCGACTCGTGCGTAGTGATGGGTTGGCCGCCAACGATGCGGGCCTCATAGACGACCACGACCACGGCCGCTTGGACGCGCGAGTAGAGACCCACGATCCGCACCGGCTCCACGTGGAGGCCCGTCTCTTCGAGCGTCTCGCGGATGGCGGCGTCGCGGACGGTCTCGTCGATCTCGAGGAAGCCGCCCGGCTGCGCCCACATGTTGTAGCCCGGGGCGATGCCGCGCCGGATGAGCACGACCTCGCCGCTCTCTGTGATCGGCAGCGTGGTTACCACCAGCCGCGGGTTCACGTAGAAGATGAAGCCGCAACCCGGGCAAGCGAGTCGGTCGCGCTCCTCGCCTGCGATCGGGCCGAACTGGAGGGCCGTGCCGCAGCGTGAGCAGAAGCGAACGTTCGGCTCGAGCCACTCGGGAATGCCTCCCTGACCGAGCCTGACATCGCTCATTCGGATGTTCTCCACCTGCAGCCGTCCCCGACCCGCTATTTCGCGCTGCGCAGGTCCGCGTTCGACGCGTCTTCCTCAATGGCCCGCGTCTGGGCGTCGCGGAAGGCCCGGAGGCGGGCCCGCAGAGCCGGATCGCCAAGGGCCAGGATTTCGGCGGCGAGCAGGGCGGCGTTCTCGGCTCCGCCGATGGCGACCGTGGCCACGGGGATGCCCTTGGGCATCTGGACGATCGAGAGGAGCGAATCGAGGCCGCCGTTGACCTGTGTCGGGATCGGCACGCCGATGACGGGCAGGATCGTCTTGGCCGCGACCACGCCGGGTAGATGAGCCGCGCCGCCGGCACCGGCGATGAACACTCGAATGCCGCGCTCCTCGGCCCCGCCGATAAAACGGAAGAGCAGGTCGGGCGCCCGATGGGCCGAGATGGCGTGCAGTTCGCACGGAACCTCGAGCGTGCCGAGCATCGCCACGGCCTTCTCCATGATCGGGAAGTCCGAACGGCTGCCGCACACGATCCCGACTCGCGCGGCTTGCTTCTGGTCGGCCATGCCGATCCTCC
The DNA here is from genome assembly GCA_043758855.1 of Chloroflexota bacterium. Taxonomy (GTDB): domain Bacteria; phylum Chloroflexota; class Limnocylindria; order Limnocylindrales; family CSP1-4; genus Fen-1039. Next base: position 13,515 of record JAYVMQ010000067.1, on the reverse strand, counting down.
TTCGGTGGAATGCTTCTCTCAATCGATTATGGGCCACCGGCGAAAGTCGAGCGAGCCCTAAGACGTGGCAGGCGGGTTGCCCACCAGCCGACCTTGTGCTTCGTCCGCTTGGGTCCCGGCGGAGATGGACGTCCTTGCGGCCACACGTCCAACGCGGATCGATCACGTCGGGTCGCAGCTCGTTGTCGATGCCATTCATCTGAACGAGATGGCTCGACCGGTTAGTGACCGCCCATCCTGATCATCACAATCGAGAGCTCGTAGAGGCAATACATGACGACGGCCATGACTATGGGGCTCACGAGGTCCGCACCTGGCGTTATGAGGGCGGAAAAGATCACGATCCCAAGGACTGCCATTCGACGCGAGCCCCGCAAGCGCTGGGACGTCACAATGCCCATCTTCGAGAGCAGGACTAGGAATATCGGGAACTCCATCACCACTCCGAACGCCAGAAACAGAGTGGTGACAAAGCCGAAGTAGCCGTCCGCCGTGAGCAGCAGGTGGATGTCTTTGGTCTGGAAGTTATAGAGGAAGCCGGCGGCGTAGGGGAGGATGAAGTAGGCGACCCCGACGCCGAGAGCGAAGAAGAATAACGCCAGTGGAACCCATGGCCGGGCCGCCGACCGCTCCTGCGGGCTCAATCCCGGCGACACGAATGCCCAGAACTCATACAAGATCACGGGCATGGCCAGGATGACGCCGGTGACGAGCGCAACCTGGAGGTTGATCATGAACGGCCCCGTCAGCACCAGAGTCTCGAGGGGGGCATCCGAAGGCAGCGGCGCCTTGAGGACGTGGATGATTGGGCCGGCAAAGATGAAGCCCAGTATCGTGCCGGGCACCAGCGCGAAACCCGCGATGACGAGCCGGTTGCGCAGTTCGACGAGATGACCGGCCAGCGTTTTGGCGGAGTCATCCAAGCCGTCGGAGCCGGGAGGGGTGGCTCGAGTGGGCCGGAACGGTACGTGAAGCCAGTGTGGCCGGACACGGCGACGCGTTGAGCCGGCCGGCGGCGTGGCTACGCTCTGGATGCGGGAATCTGGATCCAATGTCAGCCCCACTTGAAGGCGCGCCTCAACACGAGTCAGTCCTGAGTCCAAGGCGTTCCCGCATCGGCGCGGGGCCTAGTATGCGCGGCAACGGACAGGGGTCGCGGTCGACAGATCGTCGGTTCCGCCTGAGGGCTGGCCGGCCGTTCCGTGGCGCTTCACGGAATCTGGAGCTCGCCGGCTCCGTCGACGGCAGCCACCGCGAAGACCCTCGCTGACAGCCCAGTCCGCCTCGGGTAGTCGCGCAAGACTCTCTCACGTAGAGCGTCCTCAGCCCCGCGCTCGACCAGGCTGACGGTGCAGCCGCCGAATCCGCCACCGGTCATCCGGCTCGCAACGACCCCTGGCACGCCAATGGCAATCTCTACCATCGTGTCGAGTTCATACGAGCTGACCTCGAATAAGTCCCGTAAGGAGGCGTGCGAGGCTGCAAACAATCGACCCAGGGCTTCAAAATCGCCGTCCCGTAGGGCTGTCACCACGGCCATAACCCTCTCGTTCTCGCGGACGACGTGCTCGCATCTGCGCGCCACGTTTTCGGGCAGCCGATCGCGAAGGCGCGCCAGCATCGCCTCGTCGACGTCGCGGAGAGACCTGACGCCTGGTGCTCGCTCGGCGATCAATTGAACCCCGAGCTCGCACTCCGAGCGCCGTGTGTTGTATGCCGAGGAGTCGAGGCGGCGCGGGGACCCGGTGTCGCAAACGACGATCGACAGTGCCGCCGGCAGCTGCGTCGTCACGGCTTCGTTGGTCAAGCAGTCGATCAGCAGCGCCTGGCCCTTCCGGCCGGCCGCGCTTGCAAACTGGTCCATGATCCCGCAGTTGACTCCAACGTAGCCGTTCTCGCCGCGTTGGGCGATCGCAGCCATTGCGGCCGCGGCCGGCCGTCGCGCTTGGGGATCGGCGAGTGCCAGACTGGAGGCCATCTCGAGCGCTGCCGATGAACTGAGGCTGGCGCCCACAGGGATTGTCGAGTCGAGAACGCCCCGGAAGCCGCGCAATGGAAGGCCTGCCTCACTCATGGCCCAGGCGGTCCCAGCGACGTAGTCGATCCAGGTGGCTGCGCCGCGCGTCTCCGGCGCGAGGCCCCGGAAGGCGAACGAGCGCGTCTCGTTCAGCTCCGCCGATGTCAACTCGACCTCAGGGCGCTCCCAGGGTTCGAAGGCGAGCCAGACCTCGCGGTCGATCGCGACCGGGAGGGCGAATCCCATATTGAAGTCCGTGTACTCGCCGATCAGGTTGACTCGGCCGGGGGCCCGAACTAGCTGCACCGGCCCAGACGCCTTGAGGCGCGACCGCAGAGCGGCGGCACGGGCAACTGTGGCATGGGTGGCCGTGGCATGGGTGGCCGCGGAGAAATTCGCCTTGTGCGCGTCACTCATTGCAAATGGCACCTCGGCCGACTGCCGTCCACGTCGGAGTCAGCGTATTTCGGCCCGAGCCACGGCTCTCGTCGGAGCGAAAGCCGTGGCACAAGGCCGGAAGGGAGGGATGCCGACCTCGAGTGGGAGCTCTCAGTCGACCTTTGGGGAGGCGGGTGGCTGCTGGACGGCGGCGTTCGGCTGCTGATAGACCATTGGAGCCGGGGGCGCGGGCGCCTGCTCGACGATGCCCATGACCGGTTGATGCTGCATTGGGGGCTGAGCGACGGGCGCTGGGTAGCCGGCCGCCGGGTAACCCGACTGAGCGGTGTAATAGGGCGGAGTCGTGGGCTGGACCTGGGTCGACGGAGTCGGCGCCGGCGGCACGGGCTGAGCCACCGCTCCCGTCAATGTGTCGGTTATGCCGCCGGTTGCCTTCTGGAACTCTCGGATGCTCTTGCCAATTGCGGCGCCGACTTCGGGCAGCTTCCCCGGCCCGATCACGATCAGAGCGATAACCAAAATGATCAACAGATGTGCGGGTGTGAGGCCACCAAGCATTGGTCAGTCTCCTTCTTCGTTGTTGCCTGTGCGGCTTGCTCCTCAGCCGCCCACGTGGGCTGCTGAGGGATTTGCGGCGTTGATCGCAGAACGCAGTCGTTCCGCGGCATCTTCCGCGGTTATGTCGCGCTGCGGCTCGGAGAGAAGCTCGTAGCCCACCATGAATTTCCGTACCGCCGCCTGGAGAAGCGGCGGATAGAAGTGGGCGTGGAGCTGCCAGTGCGGCCTTTCAATGCCGTCGAACGGCGCTTGGTGCCATCCCATCGAGTATGGGAAGGGCGCCTCAAACAACCCGTCGTAGCCACGCAGCAATTGGGTCAGGCGGTCCGCAAGCGAGTCGCGCTGGCGATCATCCAGGTCTGGCAGCCGGGATACTGGGCGGCGCGGGATGATCAATGTCTCGAAGGGCCAGACGGCCCAGAACGGAACGACGACCAACCATTCATCGTCGCTGCCGAGATCCCTAGGTCCACCCGTCTCCTGCTCGGTGTAGTCGAGGAGGAGACTGCGGCCGGTGGCCTCAAAGTGGCGGCGCTGGGTAGCACCCTCCCTCTCGGCCTCGAGCGGCAGGGCGCTACCGGCCCAAATCTGCCCGTGTGGGTGCGGGTTCGAAGCCCCCATTGCGGAGCCGCGATTCTCGAAGACCTGGACCCACTCGAAACGTTCTCCCAGAGATGCCGATTGGGTCGACCAGAGGTCCACGACGCTGCGGGCCTGGGCGGCGTTCATGCGAGACATGCTCAGATCGTGGCGCGGGGAAAAGCAGATGACCAGGCAGGTGCCTCGTTCGGTTTCCGCCCGCAGGAGACCATTCTGGAATGCTGCCGCCGGCGAGTCCGGCTGCAGGGCGGCGAAGTCGTTGGTGAACACGAAGGTGGAGTCGTACTTCGGATTCCGCTCGCCGTTAGCCCTCACATTGCCCGGGCACAGGTAGCAGGAAGGGTCGTACGTGGGCAGGTCGCCGCTCGCCGGAGCTACCTCGTCACCGAGCCACGGTCGGCTCGTCCGTTCAGCTGAGACGAGCAGCCATTCGCCGGACAGCGGGTTGTAGCGGCGGTGCGGTTGCGACGGCAGGAAAGGCGAGGTGAGCTCCTTGCTCATGCACGCCCCCCTGGCTTGAGCGGACGGGTGGAGTGGCCGTTTCCGCCCTCGATCGTCTGGACGTCTCCGGTTGCGACGTCCACCAGCATCAGCCGCCGAACCGCCGATGCCAACTGACTGCGGGCCGCCGCATCGAGGCCGCCATCGGTGATGATCGTGTCGGCATCCTCCAGCCGCGCCACCGAGCTGATGCCGATGACGCCCCATTTCGTGTGGTCGGCCAGCACGATGAGGCGTCGACCCGCCTCGATCAGGGCGCGGTTCGTCTCGGCTTCGAGGATGTTCGGCGTCGTGAAGCCGGACCGAGAATCCATGCCGTGACTGCCCATGAAGACACTATCGACGTGCAGCGACCGGATGACCTCGACGGCGAACGGCCCGACGAGCGCGTCGGAGGGGGTGCGGACGCCGCCGCTCAGAATGACTGTCTGGTCCGGGCGACCGTCCCTGTATAGAACGTCTGCGACCGGCACTGAGTTGGTCAGGACCGTCAGGCCGGGCACGTCGGTTAGCCGTCTGGCCAGCGCGAAGGTCGTCGTTCCGGCTGAGATCGCGATGGCGGTGCCGGGCGCGACGAGGCCGGCGGCGCTTCCGGCAATGAGCATCTTCTCGCTCTGCATCAGCGTCGACTTGACGGTGAACCCTGGCTCGAACAGGGAGCTGCCCTCGATGGCCGTGGCCCCGCCGTGCACTTTCTCTATCAAGCCGCGTTCGTGCAGAAGCTCCAAGTCGCGCCGGACGGTCATGTCCGAGACGCCGAGCTCGCGTACGAGATCGGCCACACGGACCCCACCCTGCTCGCGCACCCGCTCAAGGATCAGCGTCTGACGCTGCCTGGCCAGGGCGGGCCTCTTGGCGCCCCCATCCAGACCCGGCGTTTCCTCCATCACTGGCTCCACTGCTTCAGAATCCATCCTGCTTGGTCGTAGGCCTATATCGCCGACCCCGTTCCATATTCTCAATCCTGCCGCAGGAATAGGCGTAAGTCAACGTGTTCCCCCAAAATACCACGCGTTACGTTGGTAAACCACTTGACAGAGTGACCAAAGGGGTCGGACAATCGCCGAGTCTTGTTGTTTCCTGTTGGACCGCGGTCGTCTAATTCGGCCGTGAAGGGAGGAGTGACCGTCAATGGATGATCAAGAACAGCGCGCGGGCTTGCTCTCAGGCGGGCAGGTGTCCCGGCGAGAAGTACTCAAGAAGGGTCTGCTCGGCGCAGCCGGACTTACCGTACTGCCGGCCGTCATTGCTGCCTGCAGTACAGGGTCGGCGACAGCCTCATTGGCCGCGTCCGGTACGCCCTCCGGTGGATCCACCCCCGGACCCGTGACGCCGCCATCCTCCGGCCCAGCGGCCGCACTTAGCGGCAAGCTGACGCTCGGTTCTAACCTGTCGGACGCAGTGCCGAAAAAGGCTCTGACGGACGCGGTGACGGCGTTCAACGTCGCCAACCCGGGCGTCGCGGTCAAGGTCAACACAGTCGATCATTCGACCTTCCAGAACACCATCTCGAATTACCTGCAGGGCACCCCTGACGACGCCCTCACATGGTTCTCGGGATACCGCATGCGTTCATTCGTCGACCAGGGTCTGTTCACACCGATCGACGACGTGTGGGCCTCCATCGGCTCGCTTTACACAGACGCGTTCAAGACCGCCTGCACGGGCAACGACGGCAAGCTCTACATGATCCCGTTCGCCACCTACGCCTGGACGGTCTATTACCGGCCGAGCGTTTGGAAGGCCAAGAACTACACGATCCCCAAGACCCTCGACGAGATGAAGACGCTCGCCGCGAAGATGCAGACGGATGGTCTCGTGCCAATCGGCCTTGGCGACAAGGACGGCTGGCCGGCGATGGGCCACTTCGACATCATCAACCTGCGCGAGAACGGCTACCAGTTCCACGTCGACCTGATGGCCGGTAAGAACAAGTGGAGCGACCAGAAGGTCAAGCAGGTCTTCACTGTATGGAAGAGCCTCCTGCCCTTCTACCAGGCCAACAGCGCGGGACGCATCTGGCAGGACGCGGCCGCAGGGCTCGTCAAAAAGACAACTGGCATGATGCTCCAGCCTCAGGTTGCTGAGACCTTCCAGGCTGCGGGCGCGGCGGACTTCGCCGACCTCGACTTCTTCCCGTGGCCGCATCACGGCACCCAGTGGGATGTCGAAGAGGCCTTAGACGCCCCAATCGACGGCTACATGCTCTCTGCCAAGTCGCCGGACCTTACCGCCGATCTTCCCAATGCCAAGGCCTTCATGGCCTTCCTGGCTCATGGATCGACGCAGCTGATTTACGCCAAGGCGAACACCTCTGGTATCGCCACCGCCAACGACGTTGACGTTAGCCAGTACACGCCGCTTCAGAAGCACCAGGCCCAGGTCATCGCCGGTGCCAAAAAGCTCACCCAGTTCCTCGATCGCGACACCAAGCCGGAGTTCTCCGGCCAAAACGGCATGCAGGCCTTCCTCATCGACTTCCTGCAGAAGCCGGATCAGGACCTCGACAAGTTCCTGGCGAAGATCCAGACCTTCTGGGACTCCCTCGCCTAACCCGTAGTAGGTACGAGATGGCCAGTCATCGTCACGCAACAATTACGACCGATGGCTGACCACGTGTTTGACGATGCTGCCTCCGCAGAGCCGGGTTCGCTCGACTCAGCGGGGGCAGCCGTTCCTTCCGGATCGTCCTCCGCCCCGGACGCCGGCGTGTCCATCTCTCCCGCCTGATGGGCCGCGTTCGCCGCCGGTTCTCCCCTCTGTCGCGCCGTGACCAGATCGTCCTGGCGCTGATGGTGGGCATCCCCCTGATCGTAGATCTGCTGCTGATCTGGGGCCCGACGATCGTTGCGATTGGCTTGTCGTTCACGAATTGGACGGGCATCGGGCCGATCACGGACAAGAACTTCGTAGGCATTGACGAATACCAGAAGGTATGGGCCTATCCATTCTTCATGCCGGCCCTCACCCACAACCTGATCTGGCTCGCGTTCCTTATGCTCATCGCGACACCGCTCGGGATATTGATGGCGGTGGTTCTCGACAGCGACATAAAGGGTTCGCGCTTCTACCAGTCGGTTTTCTACACCCCGGTCGTGCTCTCATTGGCTGTCATTGGTCTCATTTGGCAGCTGCAGTACGCGCCCGATGTGGGCCAGGGCTTTATCAACAGCCTGCTGGCTCACATACCGAGGCTGCCCTTCACCCATTTCCTGCCGGACATATCGAACACCGACTGGGTGGGAGACAGCAGCGTAAACCTCTTCGCCGCGTTGATCGCTGCAAGCTGGCGTCATGTGGGGTACATAACGATCCTGTATTTGGCGGGTCTCAAGAGCTTCGACCCGCAGCTTCGTGAGGCCGCGGCGATAGACGGTGCCAATGCCCGACAGACGTTCGTCCACGTTGTATTCCCGGTGCTGAGGCCGATCAACGTGGTCATCATCGTGATCACGGCGATCGAAGCGCTGCGTGCATTCGACATCGCCTACATCTTCAACGGTGGCAAGAGCGGTCTGGAGCTCCTCTCGACACTCATCACCAACAACGGCCTCAGCGAATCGCCTCGGGTCGGCTTCAGCTCGGCGATCGCGGTCGTGCTGTTGGTGGTTTCCCTGGGACCGATCGTCGTGTTCCTGACGCGGATGCTGAGGGAGGACGACAAGTGAGCGACGAGGCCGCGGTGCCGCTTGAGTCTATGAACGTCGCCGCCATTGAGCCAGCTGCGCCCTCGAGCGGCGTACGCCCCTTGCGTGACTTGGACGACATGACCGGGCCGCCTCCGGTTCGGGCCGAGCGACGCGCGGTCGTCGCCGGGCCCAAGCCCCGCCGGCGGATCCGGAAGCGCCGGATCACCATCTACGCGTTCCTCATTTCGATCACCGTCGTATGGGCGTTCCCACTTTTGTGGGCCGTGTACACGTCGCTCAGGCTCGACTCGGACACGACGCACCACGGTTACTTCTCCCTCCCGACCGGCCTTACGTTCGACAACTTCGTCACTGCCTGGAGCGGGGCGAACATCCCGCAGGCCTATCTCAACACCTTGATCGTGACAGTACCCGCAGTGATCATCACCCTGGTCATTGCATCGATGGTCGCCTTCGCCGTGACGAAGTTCAGTTGGCGCTTCAATCTAGTTGTGCTGATGCTGTTCACGGCCGGCAACCTGCTTCCGCAACAGGTCATCATTCTGCCGCTATTCCACTTGTACCTGTGGGCCGTCCTCCACATTCCGGCGCCCCTGAGCGACAACGGTCTCCTGTACGACCAGTACATCGGTATCATCATCATCCACATCGTCTTCCAGATGGGCTTCTGCGTCTTCGTCCTGAGTAACTACATGAAGACCCTGTCCAAGGAACTGACGGAAGCGGCCCTTGTTGATGGTGCCGGGGTCCTGCGGATCTGGGCGGAAATCATCATGCCGCTCTGCCGCCCTGCTCTTGCCGCGCTGGCAACCCTTGAGTTCACCTTCATCTACAACGATTTCTTCTGGGCTCTGATCCTGATGAAGAGCGGCGATAAGCGGCCCATTACGTCGGCGCTGCAGAACCTCAACGGCATGTTCTACAGCAACTACAACCAGCTGGCTGCGGGCGCCCTGCTGGCGGCGATACCCACGATCCTCGTCTTCTTCGCTCTTCAGCGCTACTTCGTCAACGGCTTGACGCTGGGCTCTTCAAAGGGCTAACGCCCGTGCCCTAAGTACGATTGTCTGTGCTCGGTCCATACTGGCGCAGCCGGTCCATCGGCTTCACCGACACGCGGGGAGTGGCCATGTCGATTGCGTTTGATGACGCCACGCGGGTCTTTCATCTGCGCAACAAGCACTTGAGCTATCTGATACGCGTGCTCGACAACGGCACTCTCGGACATATGTACTTCGGTAGCCCGTTGGCAGACGAAGCTTCCTACGCCCACTTCAACTCTAGGGAGTTCCTGGGCTTCGACAATCGGCTGGGCGACCCGATCCCGCTCGAGTACCCCACGGCGGGCATAGGCGACTATCGCGTTCCGGCTGTGTCGGTTCGTCAGCCGGACGGCTCGACCATGCTGGACCTGCGGTACACGGGCCATCGAGTCTTCGCCGGAAAGCCGGCCCTCCCCGGACTCCCGTCCACGTACGTCCAGGCATACGAGGAAGCGGAGACGCTCGAAATCCAGCTTGCCGACACTCCCGCCGACCTGGAGATCCGCCTCTACTACACCCTCTTTTCCGACAGGCCGATCGTGGCCCGTAGTGCCCGCATCAGGAACGTGCGAGCGCTGACTCAGGTCGTCGAGTGCGCCATGAGCGCCTCCCTCGATCTGCCCGATTCGGATTGGGAGATGGTTCAGCTGAGCGGAGCCTGGGCCCGTGAGAGGCACGTCGTGGAGCGTCAATTGCGTCCCGGCTTGCAATCCATCGGCAGCCTGCGCGGCGCCTCCGGCCACGAGCACAACCCGTTCCTGGCGCTCTGTCGCTCCACAACGACGGAGGAGCAGGGCGAGGCCTACGGGCTGAGCCTCGTCTACTCCGGCAACTTCCTTGTGGAGGCGGACGTGGACACCTTCGGCACGTCCCGGGTGCGCCTCGGCATCAACCCGCAGGGTTTCGCCTGGACTCTTGAGCGCGGCGCCGAGTTCTGCACGCCGGAGGCGATCCTCGCTTATTCCGATGCCGGGCTCGGGGCGCTGTCCGACGCTTTCCACGCCCTCTTCCGCGACAGGCTCGCCCGCGGCGTCTGGCGGGACGCGCCGCGCCCGATCGTGATCAACAATTGGGAAGCCACCTACTTCGACTTCGACGAGCCGAAGCTCCTCGAAATCGCATCTTCCGCTCGCGAATTGGGCATCGAGCTTTTCGTACTGGACGACGGCTGGTTCGGCCGACGAGACAGCGATAACAGCTCCCTGGGCGACTGGTCCGTGAATCTGAGCAAGCTGCCGGGCGGGATCGACGGCCTGGCCCGCAAGATCGAGGCCCTTGGGATGCGGTTCGGGATCTGGATCGAGCCTGAGATGGTCAGCCAGCGCAGCCAGCTCTTCACCGATCACGGCGACTGGGCCGTGGGCACCCCGGCCCGGCCCCGAACCGAGGGTCGTAACCAGCTCGTCCTGGATATGTCTCGCCCGGAGGTCGTAAATCACCTCTTTGGAGTGTTCTCAGACCTGCTGGGTCATGCTCCTATCTCATACGTGAAATGGGACATGAACCGCAACATCACCGAGCCGTTTAGTGCGACCCTGCCCGCGGAACGCCAGGGCGAGTTCTTCCATCGCTACATCCTGGGTGTGTACGAGCTGTTCGAGCGACTGACGCGGGCGTTCCCAGAGGTGCTTTTCGAGTCGTGCGCGAGCGGCGGCGGGCGCTTCGATCCGGGCATGCTCGCCTTCGCGCCCCAGGCCTGGACCAGCGACCAGACCGACGCGGTCGAGCGGCTCAAGATCCAGTGGGGCACCTCGCTGGCGTACCCGATCAGCTCTATGGCGACCCATGTGTCGGCCGTGCCCAACCACCAGGTAGGCCGAATCACGCCTCTCCAGACTCGCGCCGCCGTCGCCTTCTTCGGCCTCCTTGGGTATGAACTGGACCCCACGGCCCTGACGGCGGACGAGCGGGTCCAAATCGCGGCGCAGGTCGCGTTCTACAAGGAACGCCGCGATCTGTTCCAGCGGGGCCGTTTCGTGCGCCTGCGAAGTCCATTCGAGGGCGACGGAAACGAGACTGCCTGGCTGACCGTTTCCGAGGACCGTCGCCGCGCGGTCGTCGGTCACTACCGCGTTCTCAACCGGCCGAATTCGGGCCCGTCCCGCCTCCGTCTGCGCGGCTTGGATCCCGCGGCTTCTTATAAGGTCTCGGTCTGGCAAGCCGGCCATGACGCCGTCGCCAGGGCCAACACAGGCGTTCACGGCGGCGACGAGCTGATGCGGGTCGGCCTGCTTGTGAATTCCGAGGACCCCGCCGATTCCAGAGCGGCAGGGGACTTTACGGCCTGCCTCTTCGACCTCGAAGTCGCGTAGGCGGAGGGCCGCCCGATGGAATCTCGTCCCTGGACCGAGCCCGAGCTGACTGCTCTGCACCGCCTGCCGATGCACAGCGTGCCCCACCGCGACCGCATCGAATTGGATGGCCGCTGGCGCTTCCAGCTACTGCCGAATCCTGACGCCATGGCCACGGACAACTGGGCGGAAATCGATGTCCCGAGCTGCTGGACGATGCAGGGCTTCGAAGACGTGCCCCACTACACGAACGTCCAGATGCCGTTCCCAGGCGATCCGCCGCTTCCGCCTGAGCGGAACCCAACGGGCGTTTACGAACGCGAAGTGGAGCTCGCCGCGTCCTGGCTGGCCGGGCGGCGCATCGTCCTGCACGTCGGCGCCGCGGAGAGCGTGCTGATCGTGGTCGTCAACGGCCACGACGTGGGCATCGGCAAGGACTCGCATCTGGCATCGGAGTTCGACCTCACCCGGTTCGTGAAACCGGGCCCCAACACCTTCCGCTTGCGAGTGGTGAAGTGGTCCGACGCGAGCTTTATCGAGGACCAGGACCAGTGGTGGCACGGCGGGATCACCCGCTCGGTGTTCCTGTACGCGACGGGGCGCGTCCATCTGGCCGATGTTCGGGTGGACGCCGGTCTGACGGACGATCTGCGGACTGGGACGTTAGAGATCTCGGCCGAGATCGATTTCGACGGCCTACCGCACCAGGCCGATTGGACGGTCGAGGCGCGATTGGGCGAGACTGCGAGCCTCTCGGCCGCCGTGCCGTTCGCCGGCCTCAAGCCAGGACCTCGGGTCGTTCGGGCCGATTCGGAGCCGCTGAGCCGCCACCGCTTCGAACTCGTGGCCCGGCTCGTCTCCGGCGTGGACGTCACGCCTGAAGAGGAAGCGGACTGGGCGGCCCTGGCCGATCAGCTGCGACCGCCCGTCGACGGCCGCATCCGTCTGACAACGGAAATTTCTGATGTGGCGGCGTGGTCCGCCGAACAGCCCAGCCTGTACCCACTGACGGTGGTGCTGCGGTCCCCGGCCGGCGAGTCCGTCGAGCAGGTGGAGTTGCGTGTTGGGTTCCGCCGGGTGGAGATTCGCGGAGTGGACCTGCTGCTCAACGGGGCTCGGGTCCTGCTGCGCGGGGTGAACCGCCACGACTTCGATCACTTCACCGGGCGCGTGGTTTCCGTCGCCTCCATGCGAGCCGACGTCATCGCCATGAAGCAGTTCGGCTTCAATGCGGTCCGGACGTCGCACTACCCCAACGACCCAGCTTTCCTGGATATGTGCGATGAGCTGGGCCTGTACGTGATCGCCGAGGCTGACATTGAGTCGCACGCCTTCATCGATCGGGTTTGCGATGATCCGCGCTACCTGGGCGCCTGGGTGGACCGCGTCTCGCGCCTGGCCCGCCGCGACAAGAACCACGCGTCGGTGATCTTGTGGTCCCTCGGCAACGAGTCCGGGCACGGGGCCAATCACGACGCCGCTGCCGGCTGGCTGCGCCGGTACGACCCGTCGCGGCCGCTCCATTATGAGGGTGCGATCCGCTGGGACTGGGCTAGCGACCAGCGCGTCAGCGACCTGACGTGCCCGATGTATCCGCCCATCTCGGCCATTGTCGAGCATGCCAAATCGGGAAAACAGCGCCACCCACTGATCATGTCCGAATACTCGCATGCCATGGGCAACAGCAACGGCACTCTGGCCGAGTACTGGGAGGCGATCGAATCCACGCCCGGCCTGCAGGGCGGCTTCATGTGGGAATGGTGGGATCACGGCCTAGTTCAGCGGCTGCCCGACGGCTCCACTCGCTGGGCCTATGGCGGGGACTTCGATGACAAACCGAATGACGCCAACTTCTGTTTGGACGGCCTGGTCTGGCCCGACCGAACTCCCAAGCCGGCGCTGTGGGAGCATCGCCAGCTCGCGGCGCCCATTCGTGTGTCCCCCGGTGCCGATGGCGTGGGCGAGGGTTCGCTCGAGTTGTCGAACCGCCAGTACTTCACCGGTTTGGGTTGGCTCCGAGCTTTCTGGGAGCTGCTGGCCGATGGCGAAGCAATCCGCCGAGGCGAACTGGAAATGCCCGACCTCGGACCTGGCGATCGGGCGCAGGTCCGCCTGGCGGGCTGGACGCCACCACTACCCGACGGCCGTACTCTATCGCTGATCGTGCGCTTCCGGACTGCCGCCGAGCTGGCCTGGGCACCACAGGAGTTCGAGGTCTGCTGGGCTCAGCTGCCGATCGCCCCAGGTATTTCGGAGCTGTCGCGGCCATCCGCCCGGCCGCTGGCTGCCTTACCGGACGACGCCATCGTCCTCGACGATGATGGTCTTCTCAGCCACCAGATGCTGGCGTCTTCGCCCCGCCTTTGCCTGTGGCGCGCTCCCACGGACAACGACCGCATTGCCGGCCTGGCGGGCCAGTGGAGGGACTGGGGAGTGGCTGAGCTCGCCCGTAGCGC
>JAYVMQ010000066.1:0-5388 GCA_043758855.1 Chloroflexota bacterium | reverse complement strand
TCCTACCAGTAGGAGAACGTTTCGCCACAATCATGGCAGCCGATGACGCCGAGTCGTACGCGATCCTGATCGACAACCAGCGTACAGGAGGGCTGGTGGGCGTCTACTCAGCCTGGCTCGATGGGATGTGGTTGTGTACTCTCCATCCGTTGGGGCAGGCGCTCGACCGGCCCAACCTTCAGGTGCGGATGGTCTCGACCACCCTTGATGACGCGGTCACGGGCCACCGCGCCAGTCTCGACCGGCTCAAGCAGGTCCACGGCGCCCCGCGTGCGATCCGGACGATTCCCGACATGCTAGCCCTCGACCTCGACTACCGGACGCGATTCGGCGGGACCAGGCTTCGACCATTGACGGCCCGGATCATCTTGCCCGCGGTGGTGGTGGCGGCGATCGCTGTGTTCTCTCTCGCCCTGCTGCTCACCCTCCGCTGACAACGCCGCGGACAAGTTGCACGACCCATCGCTCCCGCGGCGGTCGCACCGGATGCAAGACGCAGGCCTAGGGCCACTGAACGCACCAGGGCGACGGGCGGTCGTTCGGTAGGATGCTGCCGGACGAGTCTGTCGTGCGACCGGCGTTCAGACCTCGTCGACTGGCAGCGGTCTACCCAGCAAGTAGCCCTGGCCCAGCTCGATGGTAAGGCTGCGAAGGACAGTGAGCTCGTGGTCGGTCTCGATGCCCTCGACGATCAACCGGCAGCCGGTCACGTGAGCGAAGTGACTGAGGCCGACGATCATGGCCTGGCGTGCGTCATCGGTTTCGAGGCCGACCATAAGCGATCGATCGAGCTTCACGAAAGTCGGGTGCAGCTCGACGATATGGCGCAGGCTGGCGAACCCGGTACCCGCATCATCCACGGCGAACTCCACCTCCGGTCCTAACGCCTCCATCGCCGCGCGGAACCCCGGGTAGTCGGCGATGGCCGCATGTTCGGTCACCTCGAGCACGATGCGTCGACTGCTTCCAGCGAGGAGGCTGCGCAGCGGCTCTCCCGCGACGATGAGCTCGGGCGACGCGTTCAGGTTGAGCCATACCGACGGTGGCAAAGCCTCCGCGGCCGCGAATGCAGCCTGGAGCGTGGCCATCTCCAGATCGACCCCGAGGCCGACCGCGGAGGCGCTGGTAAAGATGTTTTCAGGATTGGCACCGTCGGTGAAGCGCGTGAGCGCCTCGTAGCCGACGATCTCATTGCTCGCGAGCTCGACGATCGGTTGGAAGACGGGCCTAAAGGCTCGGCGGGCGATGACGTCCGCGATGTGGTTGTGGCACCGTCCGGCCTCGGTCCGCTCGGCCACATCCCGGCCGATGAGCGCCCCGGCCAGGTCCGCGAACTCGGCGAGGGCTGGCAGCGCCTCGGTGACGGCGACCTCCTCGACGGACCCTGCCGCGTAGATGACGAGCAGACCGATGACCTGCTGGTTGTGTCGCACGGGCGCGCACGCAATCTCGTGGACGCCGAGGCCGATCAGAAGCTGGTTGTACGGGTTCGAGGGCCGGTTTGCCCAAGGCTCGATCCAGGGGCCTTCGGCGGCACGCTCGCGGAGATGTCGACTGCGCTGTTCAGGGAGCCGTCGCAGCGGCGGGTCGGGCTGGTCCTCTACGACGAAGCCAATCGGCCACGCACTTCCATCGATCTCGAAGAGGGAGAGCTGCGCGGCCATGACGCCGGTGAGGCTCATGACCCGGCGGCAGATCGCCTGTGCAGTGGCCTCCGGCGTGTCGTCTGCGCGCAGGCCGCGGATCGTCTCCGCGATGAGGGCGCGCTCCCGGGCGAGCCGGATGGAGCGTTCCTCGAGTGCTCGCTCGTGGGTCACGTCACGCTGCACCGCCACATAGCTCGTGATCGCGCCCGACGAGTCGCGGATCGGCGAGATGACGACCTCCTCGGAATGGAGCGAGCCGTCCTTGCGACGGTTGACGAAGTCGGCTGACCAGGGTATGCCGTTCGTGAGCGCGGCCCACATGGCGTCGTAGAACCAGGGCGGATGGAGGCCGCTCTTCTGGAAGCGTGGGTTCTTGCCCATGACCTCGTCGCGGCCAAAGCCGGTCACTCGCTCGAAGGCGCCATTGACGTAGGTGATCCGTGCCTCAAGGTCCGTGATCATGACCGACTCGGTCACCTGCTCGATGGCAGCGACGAGCCCATCGCGCTCCGCCAGGTCCCGCAACTGCGCTGCAATGTCGCGGGAGAGGGTCGGAGCCGCGGCGCCATGGGTAGGCGTCTCCTGATCCGTGCGGCCTGGCATCCGGCGTTTTGAAGGGTGGTGGCGCAGTGCACTCGGGACGCGATCTGTGCCGGTCTCTGGCTCGGGCTCTGTCATCGCTCTCATCCGCCAGCCTGCTTGTCCGGGGCGTCCGAAGTCACGGATCGGTCACCGTCCGTAGCCCACCCTACGCCGTGCACTGGCGATAGCCAGCCACCCTTTCGTTCGACATTGCGTGCCGTCCGTCGGCCTTGCCCTAAGCAGACGTGCGGTCGCACAGAGTTGCGCAAGCGAACCTGACTGCCAGGCTGAGCTGGTGATCCTCTAGCTGCGACCGAAGTCGAACCATTCAGGTCATAGGGTCGGGCACGTCGTGACCCTGACTCTGGGCGTGGCGGAACGGGAGCGCTCAAGTGGCCGCTCAACTGCTCCGAATCGGCCGCCGCAGCGCAGCCGCCAGGAATCCGGCGACCGACACGACCGCGAGAATCGGGACGGCGGCCTTGGCGGCACGCGGCGGCAGCACGAGTTCGAAGAGCGGCACGGGATCGCCCATCTGCGCTTGTAGCGGCCCTACCGGGCAGGCGCCGCCTCCCACGATGAGTCCGACGCCCTCGATCGACAGGAACGCGAGACTCGCCAAGAGGCGTCTATCTCGCCGTCGCATCGCGGCACAGGCCCAGATGTACCCGAGGCTGGCGAGGCCGGCCACCGACCATGCAGCATGAAAGACACGATATGCCTTCGCTGGACGGCTGAGGGTTGCCCAACCGACGGGATACGTCACTGAGTCATCCCCGATACGACTCCGGGTGCAGGTCCAGTACAGGTCGCATTCGTCCACGGGATGGTTGCCGCCAGCGAGTCATGTTACGTGCTCGTCACAAGGGTGCCGGGGCTGCCTTGTGGCAGCGACGACGCGCGGGTGTCCATCTTGATCGGGTGATGTTGTCGAATCAGCGGCCGGCAACCTCGCGCAGCCCCGACATGGATGTGGAGACGCGTCAGTCGTCGTCGGCCTAGTGGCCGAGGATGCCGCCCAGACCTCCGCCCAACAAGCCACCGAGCGGCGACGACTCGTGCCCCTCTTCTTTCTCGATCTGCTCCAGGGCAACGACGATCGCCAGAGCGAGCGGGGCATCGAAACCCGGTGCGACCTGGATGCCGTAGGCGTCGTGGAAGCTGAAGAACTGGCGGGAGGCGACGATCACGTCTGCGCCATCCTTCTGGATATGGAATTCGCGACCCATCCAGTTGCCGCTGACCTTCATCTGCCCGCCGTCTGCCGCGGTGATCGTGAAGTGCTCGCCAAACATCGACATCAGGGCTTTCTGGATCGTCATGACGACCTTGCCACCCTGTTTGACCTCGAAGGTCTTATGGACATGCGCGAGTGACTTGTTGATCTCGTAGAGCTCCTGCCCCGACTTGTCCTTGAGGAGCAGCGAGCGCCGTACTGCCAGGAACTTGCCGTCCACCTCGAAGGCGTGGTTTCCGTTCGAATCGTCGATCCATAGATCACCGGTCATCGAGATCAGCTTCTGGTTCAGCACGAACGTCTGGCCGGTAGCGTCCTGTTCGGCGGCACCAGCAGCCGGTGCAGGAGCTACGAAAGGTGGCGGAGCCGAGGCGCCGGAAGCGGGAGCCACCCGCGGTCCGATGGAGGTGCCACAACTGACACAGAACTTGGCATCGTCAGCCAAGCCGCCGCCACATTGTGTGCAGAACATCGCCAAGGTCCACCTCTCGCTGACGAGTAATCGGACGCCTCCACAGTATGCGCTGGCGCAACGCCGGATTGCCCCGAGTTGCTTCCTGGCGCATAGGCCGCACCGACCCGGGCGTCAGTTGCTACTTACCCGCTATTGCCCTGGCAGAGAAAGTCCGCGTCGAAACCGCCGGCGGGATACTGGACCAGTGCGACACGGCCGCCGGTGAAGCCTTTGGCGCTGCAGATGCCTACCGCCTGCTTGGCGGAGTTGGCGCCGGCAACCCAGCTCGGATAGGCAGAGAAGTCAGAGGTGCCGCCGGTGATCTGGTTCCACTGGTATTGGGTCGAGTAGAAACCGATGCCGGCAGTGCTCACCGATTGAAGATACGCGACCGCGCCTTTGAGAGCCGCAACGTTGAGGGTGGTGTCGGGCCGCCAGCTATTGATGATCTCGACGTCGAGCCACCACACGTTTGGGGCCGGCGTGCTGGTCGCGCCCGCCGGGGCCAGGCCCAGGGAGACATAACCGCTGGCCGCCGTCCTGTAGGAGTCGGCCGCCGCGTTCCAACCGTAGTCGTAGGCGCAATCGGCGGTGTCTGATCCGAGCACTCCTGATGCGTCGCATTGGCGGGGGGAGGTTTGGTTGTTGGGCCAGCGGGAGGAAAGACCAGGTCCGGGGTTACCGGTGTTGGCGTAGAACTGCGCCCTCACTCCGCCTGCCCACGCGAGCTCGGACGGGCCATCGCCCGTACTCAGGCAGGGGTTGGCGCTGAAGACGATCCCCTTGTTCACGCCGACGATCCCGAACTCGGCGTTGGCTGGAAATGGGCCGCCGCACTGCGGGTAGGACATATCGAACCAGCACGGTGTCGCTCCGGTGTTGCAGCTGAGAGCATGCTGCCAGCTGATGCTGACGTCGGCCACGGCGGCGTGGACCCCGATAGTGCCCGAGACGAGGACACCGACGCTCATGACGGTAGCCAACTTGCTCGAGAAGGAGGCTCGCTGGAGTCTGGTGGGCCGCGCTTTGCCGGCCAGCACATATGCGTCGAGGACAGCCCACAGGTGGTAGACGAACAGCATCACATCGAGGATCAGCAGGCTCGTCAGCAACCCCTGGTCCGGAGCTAAACCGAACAGCGAGTTGCGGTCGACGATCAGGATCAGTCCGAAGACGCCCAGGACCGCCAGCATCGGGAGCGCCACGATTGCAGCGCGGCCGCGATTCCCTACCGAAGCCTGCCCAAGGCCCGGGAATAGGAAAGACAGCAGCGCGGCCGCAAATGGAGTCGTGAGCAACTCATCTCCTCCGGGCCACGATGGTACGGCAATTTCAAGCGTATAAGCCGCCGTCGAGCGCATGGCCGACGGTCCAAGTCGTCTTCCATGGGACCCGCTGAAGCTCGACGGCAAACGGGGCCAGGCGCCAGAGCTGCGTCAACGCGCACGAGAAGATCGTCGTTGCCGGCC
>JAYVMQ010000065.1:0-25606 GCA_043758855.1 Chloroflexota bacterium | reverse complement strand
GACAAGCACGGCGACCTCGTCTTCGACGATGACTGCCGCGTCGAGGCCGCTCGCGAGGCGGCCCGGGAGTGGGGCCAGGTCGTGGTGCTCAAGGGCGCCCGAACAGTCATTGCCGATCCGGATGGGCGGGCGGCAATCTCCCCGTTCGAGAACCCCGCCCTCGCCAGCGCCGGCACGGGCGACGTGCTGGCCGGAACCATCGGGGCGCTTCTGGCGCAGGGGCTGGGCACCTTCGAGGCTGCTCAGCTGGGTGTCTACCTGCATGGCATGGCCGGTGAGGCGGTCCGGGCGCGCATTGGCGACGCCGGCCTGCTCGCCTCCGACCTTACGATTGAGCTGCCGCTGGCGCGCAAGCGCTTGGCGGACGGGACGGGGGGCTAGTGATTTCTACGCACAGGGTCGGGGCGGCCTCGGTCGTCTCGACGCGCCATCCGTTGATCGAGGTGGCTCCGGGCGGAACGCTGCCGACCCTGCCGAAGACCGCCTGGTTGGAGATTGACCTCGACGCCGTGGTGGGCAACGTTCGGCTGCTGCAGGGGCTGCTTACGGCCGGCACGCGAGTGGAGGCGGTGGTCAAGGCCGACGCCTATGGCCACGGTGCCGTCGCCGTGGCGCGGGCTCTCGTCGCCGCCGGCATCGCCGGCCTGTGCGTGGCCACGTTCGACGAGGCCCTGGAGTTGCGGCAGGCCGGCATCCGCGTCCCGATCCTAATTCTCTTCCCGATTCCGGCCGAGCTGGCGCCCGATGCGCTGCGCCACTGCCTCTCGATCACTGTCGGCGATCGGTTGCTGCTGGCACGTACTCTGGCCGTGCTGGAGACCGTGCCGGCAGAAGTGGTGGGCCGGTTGGCGGTACATGTCGAGGTCGAGACCGGTCTGGGCCGCGGCGGCGTGGTGCCTGACGACGCGGCGTCGACCGCGGCCACCATCGAGGCGTGCCCGCGGACTCGTCTCGCGGGCCTGTGGTCGCACCTGCAAGCGGCCGGCGACTGGCACATCACTGCCGGCCAGGACGCCAGCTTCGGGCTCGCGGCGGGGCTCCTTGAGAATGCCGGCATTACTCTTCCGACCCGCCACTTCGCGTCCAGCGGGGGCCTGCTGTCGCAAATTGCGGGAACGTACGACGTGGTCCGCATCGGCATCGCCGGGTACGGCATCGTTCCGGACGGCCTGACCCCTGCCGCCGGGCACGCTGCCGCGGCCGCGGCTCTGCGGCCAGCCATGTCCCTGAAGGCGCGGCCCGTCCGCGTGCTCTGGCTTGAGGCCGGTTCGGGGGTCAGCTACGGTCCAACATTCACAACGTTGCGTCGGAGTCTGATCGCCACGTTGCCACTTGGCTACGCCGACGGCTACCCGCGAATACTCTCCAACAGGGCTCAGGTTCTGGTGCGCGGAATGCGAGTCTCGCAGGTCGGAACCGTGGCCATGGACGCCATGATGGTCGACGTCACCGACGTGCCGGGCCCAGCCGTAACCATCGACGATGAGTTCACGCTCATGGGAGAGCAGGGCGCTGGGCAGATAAGTGCACTTGAGGTGGCGGGGTGGGCCAAAACGATCTCGTATGAGGTGGTAGCCGGGATGTCGGGCAGGTTACCCCGGGTGTACTATGCGGCAGCCGAGGTGGTTGCCATGCGCGCAGTGGCGTGTGAGGCAGGTCTAGGGTGGGGGAAGCCCGATGGCCGATCCTCAGACAAATCCGACGATGAACCGGGTTCGATCGGTTGTGAGTGACAGGCTCAGCAGCGACAACAACGGAGAGCATTCGGACTTGATCGAGATGCACGGCCGCTCTGAAGAGCACCGCGATGACCTCGTCGAGCAGGCAGCTCGCGAGATTCAGCTGCGCGGTTTGACCGTGCCCGCGGTCCTGTTTCTGCAAGCCAGCCGTCCGTACCGTCCCCTCGGCAGCAGCGCGATGGTCTTCTTCGATCCCACGCTTCATCACGTATTCGGTGGCGATTTTCCAGTGGCCACGGAGATAATGGCCGACGATCTGGGCATCGAGCAGCTGATCGAACGGCTGCAAGACCCGGATGAGGAGATCGCTTACGACGCCTAGCCTTGCGGCGCACCGCGTCGCAGCGCTTTAGGCGGACAGCGGCCGGAGGGGCGGGTAGCATAGCCAGGTGACCAGCCAACCTCGAGCGTTCTTCGCTATCGACCACGGCTCGGCTACCACGTCCGCCGCCCTGCTCGGACACGTCGGCGGCCGGTGGCGTCTCATCGCGCATACTTCGGTGCCCTGCAGCGTCGATGTCGAGGCTCTGCTCGCCGGCCTGCTGAACCAGATCCGCCAGACAGACCGGGCTCTGCTTGACGAGATCGCCGCCGCCGGCGAGGGCGTCACCGACAAACTCGACATTCGCGACTTCGTCGCCACGTGGCCGCGGCTCATTGCTCGCACCACGCCGCAGCGACGGATAGCTGTCCTGGCGGGATCGCGCCGGCAGCGGCGTCGCCTTGAGGAGTGTGCGCTGCGCGCCGGCTGGCTCGTGGCGGCCGGCAGCGCGGACGAGGACGATCCGATCGAGCTCAGCCGCCTGATGCTGTCGCCTATGACCAACGCCGTTCTCCTGGGCGCAGACCACGCTCCGGGGGGCGATGAGAAGCGCCATCTGCCCGATCTGGCGGCCCTTGTGGCTGCCGCTGCGGGGCTGCGCCCGGAGTTGTCCGTGGTGCTCGCCGGCGGCGCAGCAGCCTTTGAGATGGCCTTCGCATCTAGCGGTGACGTCCGGTCGACCGCCGCCGCTTCCGATACGGTGCCGGGTGGGGCGCCCGGGATGCCCGATAAGGGCCCCGTCCAGACGAAGATCGCGTCCCTGGTGACGCCCTTCGATGAGACAAGCGGCGAGGAGAAGGACACCGAGACTCCTGAGCCCGAGGGCGAGGCGCTGGAACCGGCAACATCTCCCGTCAGCGCAGTTGTGGCCGAGATCCCGCTGGCCCAGGGTCCGGAGGCCCAGGGTCCGGAAGCCCAGGGTCCGGAAGCCCCGGAAGCCCCGGAATCCCCGGAAGCCCCGGAATCCCCGGAAGCCCCGGAGGCCCCGGCCGCGACGGCTGTGGCCGAACCGTCGTTGCCGGCATTCGGGGCTGTCCCGGGGCCGCAGGCGCCCTCCTCCACGATCGTCCACTACGTTGAGAGCCACAGTTCGGGATCCCACGTTCTGTTGGCCCCGGATACTGAAGCCGGCCAACCGGCGGGCTCCGCGCTGCAGCAGATTCTCGAAGGGCTGCGGGCGGTCGACAACGACAGCCGGCTCGGGGTGGCCCGTTCCATCGCCTCCCTGGCGTATGTACTCGATCGTTCCATCGAGGTCGTCGAAGTCGGTCTGCAGGGCGGTCTACGGGCTCGGTCGGAACCGGTCGGTGAGGGCCACTTCGCGGTCGTCTCGTCACACGCCTCTCTGGCGGAGGCATCGTTTGCGCCATCCGAGCCGTCCGAGGAGGTCGTGGATGGCGTGATGGCCTGGTCGACGACCGGGCAAGACCGGCATCGACTTATGGATCGTCTCAACGATCTGCGTCTGGTTCCCTGGGGTGAGGCCGACGGCGATGGCGCCGTCTTTCGGCTCGCAGCCGGCAAGGCGGCCCTCGCTCGACTCGTTGAGGCTACGCCCGAGATCACGGCCAACCCAATGCCCGGCCTCCTCGTGGCCGCTGGCGGCATCTTCAGCTCCCTGCCGCCGTCGGTCGTGGCTCTGGCCCTGGCCGACCTGGTCCGTCGTCCCGGCGTGAGCAGCCTCGCCTGTGACCAGGCAAGGCTGCTGGGGCCGCTGGGCGTCATCGAGGACGAAGCCGAACGGCGTCGCCTGCTGGCCGAACTAGCCGACGACATCCTGGTTCCACTCGGCAGCCTGATTCTTCCGGCAGGTGTGAAGAACGGTCGTAGCGCCGGCCATCTGCGGCTCAAAGAGCCGGTCTCAATCTCGGAGATTGAGCTTCATCCAGGTGCGATGCAGGTCGTGGACCTCCCGCCCGGCCGCGCCGCCAAGGTCGATCTGGACTTTAGGGACGCGGTCCGGCTGAATGATCGCGGCCACCACTTCTCGGTGGATGTCGTCGGAGGGCTGGCCGGCCTGCTGGTTGATCTGCGCGATATCCCGCTGCGGATGTCCGACCGCCCGGAATCGCGACGCGCCGCCCTCGAAGCCTGGCAGCGTGGCATGTGGCCCGAGGTCGACGAATGAGCATGACGGACCGACTGCCAGCGGAGATCTCGCCCGAGTTAGCCCGCGTGGCCGGCCGCCAAGTGATTGTCTTCTCACCCATGATTCGATTCCGGCTGGGGCCCGGCGATCGAGCCCTGGTTGGTCGAGGCGACTCGGTAGTGCCAGGCACGCCCATCGCTGAACGGACTCCCGATGCCTCTCTCGTGGACGTAGGCCGTCTTGGGTCGGCCGAGAAAGGCAGGGTCGGCCGAGAAAGGCAGGGTCGGCCGGAAAAGCCCAAGAAGTCCGCGGCCGACGATGGGCCGACGCCGATCTGGAGGGAAAGTCACTCGGACCTGGCCGCCACCGCGCCGAACGACCTCTTTGCCCGCGCAGCCAAGGAAGCGGCGTTCAGGTTGCCGCCTTCCAGTGTGGCCCCGGCGCGAAATGAGCGCCGCCGCCCGCCAGTTCCAGGTAAGTGGTGGGTTGGCGGCAACGAGCGCCGCGACAAGATGGACAATGGCAAGCCTGCGGCCCGCGTCAGCGGCACGCTCCTCTTCGAGGCCAACGGCCGGTGGCGCGCTGCCGCTGGAGAGCGGCATGAGGTCGTGGAGTCGCCCGTGGCCGGCCTCATTATCGAGGCCCGCAACGGAGTGGAGGTCACGCTGCAGGTGACCGGCGCTGCGCTGCCCGCGGCAATCGCCGCGGGTGAGCCGTCTCGCGGTTACCTGGACATGCCGCGCCTTACGGACGGCGATCTGTGGGCCAGCGCCCTGGACGTAGGCCGCTCCGGCGCCGTCGTCGTTGCAGGGAGCCGGATCTCGGCCCAGGCGATCAGTCGGGCTCGGGCGATGTCAATTCGTGGTCTCATCGCTGGTTCAGTTGGACAGGGGGAGTTGCGCGACCTCGCCGCGTCGGAGTCGCGGCAGAAGGCGAGCCTGGCACCGTCCGTGCCGTTCGGCCTGATCGCTCTCGACGGCCATCAGCGACGGCCAATTGCGACGCCCATCCTGGCCTTGCTCGCTGCCCTGGCCGGCCGGGAAGTGGCGATCATCACGGACCCCCCGCTTCTCGTCTTCGACGTGGCGGAAGTGCCGCTGCCGGAACTCCCGCCGGACTGGATTCGTGTCCGTAGCGGGCCCCATGCCGGTCGCGAAGGCCGCTGGATCGAGCCGGCCGGGCTGTATCGATTCCGGGGCGGAATCCACCTCGAGGGCGCAGTGGTCCGGTTCCTCGACGACACCGAAACGATGATCCTGCCGGTCTCGGACCTGGAGCGATTCATCTTCTAGGGGCCGCTAGGGAGCGTATCGCCTCCGGCGGAGCCGGCGGTGCCATCTTCCTTGTTAGTGGACGCTGCATTTCTTGGAGGACGATCGACCCATGCTGGACAACGCCGGCTCGCGGATCGAGGCTGCGGAGCGGCGCAGGGGCTGTTTCGGGTAACCTCGCGGGGTGATCACAGGACGCAACCTCGAACGGATAGTCGTGACCCGCGAGCCGGCGGAGACACGCGCCCTGGCGGCGGCCCTGGCGGCGGCTGCGCGGCCGGGCGACATGATCAGCCTGGTCGGCGACCTTGGGGCGGGCAAGACGCAGTTCGCCAAGGGTTTCGGGGCCGGGCTCGGGATCACGGACACGATCGTCTCGCCCAGCTTTGTGTTGATGGCCGAGTATCGGGGCCGGCTGCCGCTCTTCCACGTTGACCTGTACCGCCTGGCCGACGCCGCCGAGGCGCTGGCGGGCGGACTCATCGATGACCGGCAGGCCGAAGGCGTCACGCTCGTCGAATGGGCCGAGCGGCTCGCCGACGCCATGCCTGCCGAGCGACTCGATGTCGTGATCGATGGGGCGGGAGATGACCCGCGCACAATCGCGATCCGAGCGGGCCACCGAAGCTATGCCCGATACATCGAGGCGGTGCCGATCGAGCTGCTGGGAGCGGTGGTTTACGAGGTCGACCGATGAGCGAGCGGCGGCTGCTGGCGATCGACACATCGGGCACTAACGCCCTGGTGGCCCTTGGCGAGGCCGATGGGGCGCTCATAACTGAGAGCCGCTGGCTGGCGGGCTACCGCCACGGCCAGGAGCTGCTGACCCGGATCGACGAAATGCTCACCACCACGGGCACGCTACTGGCGGAGTTGGGCGGCATCGTGGTTGGGACCGGGCCGGGCGCCTTCACTGGGTTGCGCGTGGGCTTGGCTACTGCAAAGGCTCTTGCTAGCGGGCTCGGCGTGCCCATCGCCGGCGTGCCGACGTCGCAGGCGCTGCTCGAGGCGGCAAGCCTGGCAGGAGCGCTCGAGGGGACGCAGGCGGTCCTGCTGTTGCCGGCCGGACCTTCAGACCGAGTCGTCGTCGCCGGAGGCCAGGCGAGGCTGGTTCGGGGCGGGGACGAGCCCGAAGTCGAACCCGACGCAACGCTGGTTGCCGTTGACCTCCCCGGCCGTGCCCCGGAGGACGCTCTGGCTCTCGGCGCGCAGGCAGAAATCGGGCTGTCGACCGCGCTGCTGCGTCTTGGCGCCGAGCGGCTCGCCCACGGCGGCGACGACGTCGCGCGCCTGGTGCCGGAGTACGTGACTCTGCCGCGCGGAGTTGCGGCGATGAAGGGAGAGGTGCGATGGTCGAACGACCGCCGGTAGCGATCGTCGTTGACCGCATGACCGTGGACGACCTGATAGTCGTCCAAGTCATCGAGCGCGAGAGTTTCAGCACGCCCTGGCCTGCCCATGCATATCGCCAGGAGATCGAGCAGAACCGGCTGGCGCACTACATCGTGGCCCGTTACCGAGACGCCATCGTCGGCTTCGCCGGAATCTGGCTACTTGTGGATGAGGCGCACATTACGACCTTCGCCACGCGGACGGCCTGGCGGCGGCAGGGGATCGGCGAGCGGCTGCTGGTGGCCCTGCTCGAGCTGGCCCGGGCGCGGGGTGCGAAGGAGGCCACCCTGGAGGTTCGGCCGTCGAACATACCGGCCAAGCGGCTATACGAGAAGTACGGCTTCAAGGTGGTCGGCGTCCGGCCGCGCTACTACAGCGATAACAACGAGGACGCCCTGATAATGACGACGGATTCGCTCGACGGGTGGCCGATGCGGGAGCGCCTGACGGAGATGAGGGTGGCGCTGGCGGCCATGCCCGATATCGAACTCGGCTTGAACGGACTGCCGATCGACCGAACGCCCACGAGCGATGGCTTGCCCGGGGCAGTGGTTGATGGCGCGGGGCCGGCGGCCGATGGCGCGGGGCCGGCGGCCGATGGCGCGGGGCGGGCGGCCGCAGGACCATCTTCCTCAATCCCGGAGCCGCGCGAGCCGAGCAAGTCCCGGATCATTCGCCCCAGCGGCGTGACGCGGAGGCAACTGTGACCGGTGGTCTCATCCTGGCCGTGGAGTCCAGCTGCGACGAGACCGGCATCGCCATCGTGGAGGGCGGTCGGCGAATCCACTCCAACGTCGTCGCCAGCCAGGTGGCGATGCACGCGGCGTCGGGCGGGATTGTGCCCGAGGTGGCGGCGCGGGCCCACCTGCGCTGGATCGTGCCAACACTGGACGAGGCCTGGGCCGCTGCCGGCGTCACCTGGGACGACATCGCGGCCGTCGCGGTCACCGAAGGGCCCGGGCTGGCGGGTTCGCTGCTGGTGGGAATCAACTTCGCCAAGACGCTGGCCTACGTCCACGGTAAGCCCCTCGTTCCGGTCAATCACTTGGAAGGCCACCTGTATGCGGCCTGGCTGGCGGACGAGACGCGCGAGGTTTCGGAGCCGATCTTGCCGCTAGTGGCATTGATTGTGTCGGGCGGGCATACCTTCCTCGTCGAGATGCGCGATCACCTGCGGTACCGGCTGCTGGGCGAGACCGTGGACGACGCGGCCGGCGAGGCATTCGACAAGGTCGGCCGTTTGCTGGGCCTGCCGTACCCGGGCGGACCGGAGATCATGAAGGCGGCCGTGGGCGCGATGCGACACGACGTCGTCTTCCCGCGGGCGTGGCTGGGAGACTCGTTCGACTTCAGCTTCAGTGGACTCAAAACGGCGGCAAGGCGAACGATCGCGCTCGAAACCAATGGGGCGGGGACGACGATAGGCACGGCAACGCTGGCGGACGATCGGGTAGCGGAGCTGTCGTACGGCTTCCAGGAGTCGGTCATCGACGTATTGGTGACGAAGACTCTGAGGGCGGCCCGCCAGACGGGTGCGAAATCAGTGGTATTGGGAGGCGGCGTGGCCGCAAATCGAGTCCTGAGGGATCGCCTGGCGGCCGCCACGGCCGCGGCCGGAATTCCACTGGTTGTGCCGCGTCCGGCTCTCTGCACCGACAACGGGGCGATGATCGGGGCCGCGGCCGCGCGACGCATGGAAGCCGGTGTGCGGGCCGGTCTGGATCTGGACGCCAGGCCGTCCATGCCGTTGGCCCGACGATGAGCCAGACGCCAGCGCCGGAAGGCGCCACGCCTGCCACGCCGGCGGCCGCCCTGCCCGGGCCCGCCACTCCCGCAACGCCTGGGGACGCAACCCCCGCCACGCCCGCTCGCAAGGCGCCCCGCCTGGATCCGTTGGCCGTTCGCCGCCAGCTGCGTGGCGAGGGTCTCCGGCCTCGCCATTCGCTGTCGCAGAACTTCCTGGCGGACCCGGACGTCCTTCAGGCCATCCTGGACCTTGCCGCTCCTGAGCCGGGCCGCAGCATCCTGGAGGTTGGGCCGGGGCTCGGCATCCTGACCGGCGGCCTGCTAGACGGGGGCGCCACGGTGACAGCGGTGGAGCTGGATAGACGGCTGGCCGACCGGTTGACCCGCACTCAGGCCGAGGCGATCGCCTCCGGAGCCCTGACCCTGATCCAGGACGACATTCTCGATCAGAAGATCGCGGAGCTGATGGTCCCGCCATACGATGTCGTGGCCAACGTGCCGTACCACATCACCAGCCCCATCCTGCACCGCTTTCTCGGCACGCCGCCGCGGCCTGAGCGACTCGTGCTGATGCTGCAGCGTGAAGTGGCAGAGCGTATTTCGGCCGCTCCCGGCGACATGAGTTACCTCTCCGTCTTCGTCCAGTACCACGCCTCCGTCCGAATCGCGTTCATGGTGCCGCGCGAGGCGTTCGAGCCCGCACCGGCCGTGGAGTCGGCCGTGGTGGAGATTCGGCCGCACGATCCGAGCGGCGAGCGGCCGCGGCTGTCCGCCGCCGACGAGGATGGCCTGTGGCGGCTCGTGCAGGCCGGATTCCGCGAGCGGCGCAAGAAGCTCCACAACGTCCTGTCACGCCAGCTGCTGAAGTCCGCGGCTGAGGTGGCCCTGGTACTCGATGCGGTCTCTATCGACGGCGACCGGCGGCCACAGACGCTCTCGGTGGACGAGTGGCTGGCCCTTCGCGTGGCTTTCGGTCCGCTGCCGGAGGGGTTGCGCCGATGACCCGCGACCCGGGCGGTAACGGCGCCGGGCCCGGCGCCGGCGAGGGCTCTGGACCCGGTAACGGCGCCGGGCCAAGCGGCGGGTCATCGGCCGGCGCCGGGTCCGGTAACGGCGCCGGGCTCCACGTCGTACGATTCGCCCCGGCCAAGCTGAACCTCACCCTGGCCATCCTGGGCCGACGCGACGACGGCTATCACTCCCTCCACTCGGTCATGGTTCCGCTCCTGCTAGGCGACGCACTGACTGTCTCGGCGGCGCCCCAAGCCACTGCCGGAGACACACTCCGAGTCTCAGGCTTGGCCGTGTCGGCCGCGGAGGACAACCTGGTTCTTCGCGCGATTGATGCCGTCCGCGCCGCCCTGGCTCGTGAGCGCCCGCGCACCCGAGCCGACCTGCCACCACTCTCCGTCCGGCTCGTTAAGCGTATCCCGGTGGCTGCGGGACTCGGCGGCGGGAGCAGCGATGCGGCCGCCGCCATTGAGGCAGCCCTGGCCGCCTGGCAGACGACGCTCGCTCCCGCCTCGAAGGCTGCTGTAGCCGCCTCGCTTGGCTCTGACGTGCCGTTCTTCTTCGCCCACGGCGCCGCACTCATAACCGGCCGCGGTGAGTTCGTGGAGCCGCTGCCGGAGATGAACAGCGAGCCGCCCGCGGTGCTGCTTGTTACACCGGCACTTCCTCTTTCCACGCCGGCGGTCTTCGGAGCGTACGCGGCCGGCGCCCGGCCGGCGGACGCCGCCCGCGCCCGACGCATCTCCGAGAGCCTCGCGGCTCGGTTTCGGGCCGGCACGACCGCGGCTGCGCTGCTCCAAGAAGCCTACGAACTGGCTGCCGCCAACGACCTGCTGCCGGCCGCCATTTCGGTCGCGCCCGAGCTGGAGTTGTTCATTCGAAAGCTGGAGACGGTCGTCGGTCGGCCGGTCTGCCAGTCCGGTTCGGGCCCGACGCAATGGGTCATGTACGCGACGCTCGCTGAGGCTCGAAAGGCCGTGCGGCTGGTTCGTCTGGCGGTCGCTCGTGGCCAACTGCCGACCCTCGGCGGCGGCGAGCTGTCCGCAGTCGCCACTGCGATCGCCAGCCCATTCAATCCGCGGGCTGTTTCCACCAGCGGTCAACCGGATGGTCAGCACCTTGTCCAGGCCGGCCGCGCCAACCGAGCGAGCACGGTCCACAATGGCTCCAGCGCCGAAGCGCACCCTCCGGGTGACTCGGCCGGCGAGCCGCTCGCACCGAAGGGAGATGATTCTCGGTGAGTCGAAATGTTGTCGCCACGACCGCCGCACCGGCCGCGATCGGCCCTTACAGCCAGGCTATCGAGATCGACGGCTTCCTCTTCTGCTCAGGTCAGCTAGGTATCGATCCGACGACCGGGCAGCTCCTCGAAGGCATTGAGGCGCAGACCGAGCGTGCACTCCTGAATCTGGAGGGAGTACTCGGGGCCGTCGGCCTGACCTTCGGCGACGTGGTCAAAGTAAATGTCTTCATCGCCGATCTGGCTAACTTCGCCCAGATGAACGCCATTTACACTCGCCACATCGTCGCGCCGCCGCCGGCGCGCAGCACTGTCCAGGTCGCGGCGCTGCCGCTCAACGCCATGATCGAAATCGAGGCCGTCGCGAGGAATAGCCAGCTGGTTGACGCCGTCGCCTCAGCGCGGACACGATAGGTCGATGAACCCGCCCCGCGGGCCCACGATGCAAGCACCCACAGCGGACGTTCCGTGCTACCGTCCGATGCGATGAGCCAACCTTCCGAGGCTGTTCTGCCGATAATCCTGGCGGCAGGCCTGGGCACGCGCATGAAGTCGAGCAAGCCCAAAGTTTTGCACGAGCTGTGCGGCCGTCCGATGTTGGCCTATGTCCTGGCCGCGGCGCGGGAAACCTGCAGCCGCCGGCCGCTCATCGTTTACTCGCCCGCCACGCAGGCCGTGACCGAGGTCTTTGCCGACGAGGCCGACTTCGCCATACAAGAGGTGCCGCTCGGCACGGCCGACGCCGTGCGGGCGGCCATGGCGGCCAGCCCCGCTTCGACCGGCGAGGTTCTCGTCCTGTCGGGTGATGTACCGCTCGTCCAGGCCGATCTGCTGGCCGAGCTGATCGACCTCCGCCGCGCCCGCAATGCCGCGGTGGCTCTCGTGGCCGTGCACACGCTGGACCCTGAAGGGCTTGGTCGCGTCGTCCGCAGCGAGGACGGCGGGCAGGTCCTCCGGATCGTGGAGGAGAAGGACGCCACACCGGAAGAACTGAAGATCGAGGAGATCAACGCCGGCGTCTACGCCTTCGATGCCGCCTGGCTGCGCCTCCGCATCGGTGACGTGGAGCCATCGCCGGTCTCGGGCGAGTTCTACCTGCCCGAGCTTATCGCCTTGGCCCGCCAGGACCGTCGGGCAGTCGTGTCCCTCGAGGTCGAGGATGACGGAACGCTCGCCGGCATCAACGATCGCTCGCAGCTCGCCGCCGCCGAGATGGAGATGCGGATGGTCGTCAACGAGAGGCACATGCAAGCGGGCGTGACGATGGTCGATCCCGTTCGGACGTACGTCGATGTCTCGGTGGAACTGGCCAGCGATGTCGTGCTCGAGCCGGGCGTAATCCTGCGTGGCAACACCAGGATTGGCCAAGGAACGCGCATCGGTGCAGGCAGTTTGATCATCGACACGGTGATCGGCCGCAACTGCTACATCTGGGCCAGCGTACTCGAGTCGTCCGAGGTGGAGGACGATGTCCAGATCGGGCCGTTCTCCCACCTTCGGGCCAAGTCGTCGATTGGACGCAAGGTCAGGCTGGGCAACTTCGCCGAGGTGAAGGCCAGCCGCCTCGAGGCCGGCGTACAACAGCACCACTTCAGCTACATAGGCGACGCGGAACTGGGTGAGCGCACTAATGTCGGCGCGGGCACCATCACCTGCAACTACGACGGCGTGCGCAAGCACAAGACGAAGATCGGCAAGGATGTCTTTCTTGGCTCGGACACGATGCTCGTAGCGCCGCTGGAAGTTGGCGATGGCGCCCGCACAGGCGCGGGGTCTGTCGTGACGAAGGATGTGCCGGCGGGCATGCTCGCCTTAGGCGTTCCGGCCCGGCTGAAAATGCCTCGAGCTGAGGTCACGGCCGAGGGGCCTGCCACGCCTGTCCCGGCCGCGGAGGACCTGGCCACCGAGCGCGCCGATCGATGAGCGACGTACTTCTCCAGCTGCTTGTTGTCCTCGTCCTGGTCGCAATCGAGGCGGTCTTCGTGGCTGCCGAAATCGCCCTGGTTACCCTGCGCCACAGCCGCATAGATCAGCTCGTGGAGGAGGGCCGTGGCGGGGCGCGCCGCGTCCAGCACCTCGTCAGGGATCCGGCCCGCTTTCTGGCCGTGGCTCAGATCGGGGTCACGTTCGTTGGCTTCCTCGCCTCCGCTTACGCAGCCATAAACCTGGCCGCGCGCCTGGCTGAGGTGATCGCCGGCGTAGACGCCCTGAAGGGTGTCGCAAGTGGCCTGGGGGTCCTCGTCGTGACCATCCTCCTAGCCGCCTTCACCATCGTGTTCGGCGAGCTGGTTCCCAAGACCCTGGCCCTGGCCTACCCGGACCGAGTGGCGTTGACGCTCGCCGGCCCGCTGGATGTCATGGGCCACATCTTCGCCCCGGTCGTAAATATGCTGACGTGGCTGACGCGCAAGATCACTGGTGGCTTCGGGGCAGATGTCGCTCGTCAGGCTCAGATCAACACCGAGGAGCTGAAGCTCATCGTCGAGCGGGGAGGGGAGACCGGGATCCTCGAGGCCGAGGAAGAACAGATGATCAGCGCCGTCATCGAGCTGGGCGGCCGGCGCATCCACGAGGTCATGGTGCCGCGGACCGAGATGACCGCCCTGCCGGTCACGTCCACCATGGATGAGGTTATCGACACCTTCATCTCGGAAGGCCACAGCCGCATTCCCGTGTACAAGGAGACGATCGACGAGATCGTCGGCGTCCTATACGCGAAGGACCTTTTGCCCTTCCTCAAGGGTGGCCAGAAGCCGGACTTGCGCAAGCTTCTCCGAGCGCCCCTTTTTGCGCCCGAATCGATGACTATCGATGACCTGCTCCACAAGCTGCAGGGCCGCCGAGTCCACCTGGCGATCGTACTCGACGAGTACGGAGGCACGGCCGGCATGGTCACGATCGAGGACCTGATCGAGGAGATTGTGGGCGACATCCAGGACGAGTACGACACCGAAGAGCCGCTGACGGTCCGTCTGTCCGATGACGAGGCTCGCATAGACGGGCGGGCGTCGGTCGATGACATGGCGGAACTGTTCGATATTGAGCTGGGCGACCTCGAGGACGCCGAGGAGTACGACACGGTTGGGGGCTTGATCTATCACCGCATCGGCGGCGTGCCGAAGCCAGGCGACAAGGTCGAAATCAAGGAGTACGGCCTGACGCTCACGGTGGAAGTCACGGATGGGCGCCGCGTCGGCAAAGTCCTGGCGGTCGTCGACCGGACGGCCCACTCCGACGGCCGAAACGAGCCCAAGGGTGGCGAGGCAGCCAGGGGCGGCTCTCGGTAGGGGATGAGTTTGCTCAAGCGCCACCGCCTCATCTGGCTATTCCTTGGATTGGTGTTGTCCACACTGGTCGCACTTTTCGTGGTCTACGACGTTAGGAGCCCAGTCAGCCAGTTCGTGCGTGGCTACGGGACGGTTCCGCTAGATCGATGGACTGCTGCTGACCTCGAGGCGGCCTGCATCCGGCTGGAGCCAACCCAGGCAACGCCGCCGCTTTGGGCAGACGCGGCCGTGCCGGTGGCGACGACGGCCATGCCAGGCGCTCATGTGCGCGAGGTGGTGCTCGGCATGTTTCGAGACACGTGCAACGGTGGTAAGCCGCGCTTGGCCTGGGCGGTGGTGTTGCAGTGGGCTGGCGCGGGTGACTCCGCGGTCCCTTCATCCGCCCCGCCGCGCCCGCCGCGGGCCATCGTGATCGTTGATGCGGTCTCGGGAAATGTGATCGCAAGCCATGCCGAGGGCCAGCCGTAAGGGCGCTCTCTGGCACGGCGGCCGGTCGCGGCCACGGCCGCGTGGATGTGTGGCCGGCTCAGGCCTTGATGACTCCCACGATCATGTCGCGCAGTGAGTCGAGCGCTTCGGCGTCCGAGACACCGGCGGCTTCGAGTTCGGCCAGCGCCTGGTCGCGGTAGGAAGCGGCCTGGCTGCGGGTGTATTTGCGGCCGCCCAGCCTCTCGATCAAAGAGATCGCTTCGGCGACCTGGCGGTCGTCCGGCTTGACCGTGCGCCAGATCGTCTCCAGCCGGCTGCGATCTTCAGATCCGGCGTGTTCGAAGGCGTAGATAACCGGCAGCGTCATCTTGTGACGAGCGACATCGCTGGGTTCCTTGCCGGTCTGAGCCTGCTCGCCCCAAATACCGAGCAGGTCGTCATTGAGCTGGAAGGCTATGCCGAGGGCCCAGCCGAAGGCTCGATAGCGGGCGATGATGTCTTCGTCATCAGTCGCGAGCACAGCCCCGCATTCGACTGAGGCGGCGATCAGCGCGGCGGTCTTGCGGCCGATCATGTCGAAGTAGAGATCGATTGACATCGGTAAGGCGCGTTCGCTGGCCCAGATGTCGATGTACTGGCCTTCGCACAGCGCCAGGCAGGTCTCGTCGTGGAGGCGGGTCAGGCGCAGGACCTTGGTGTCGGAGAAGCCAAGGTCCGTGAGGCGGTGGAGGGCCATGCGGCTCAGCGTGAACAGCATGTCGCCGGCGTTGATCGCCTGGGCGACGCCATGGACGGCCCACAGCGTTGGCCGATGGCGCCTCTCGCTGTCGCCGTCTTCGATGTCATCGTGGACGAGGCTGAAGTTGTGCCCGAGTTCTACGGCCGCGGCCCCGGGCAAGGCTGCCCGGTAGTCGCCCGCGATTGAGGCGTAGGCGAGCAGCCCGAGCAGCGGCCGGATGCGTTTCCCGGACGAGCCACTGCCATCCAGGCCGAGGTGGTAACGGCACATGGCGTACAGGCCCGCCGTGGAGGCATCGCGGTCGGAGACGAGCCGCAGGATCTCTTGCTCGGTATCGCTAATCAGATTGGACAATGGTGTGGACGTCTGCACGCGCCGATCATAGCAATCTGGCCGCCCGAGTCCTCTGTCTACCAGAGGCGATGCGTCGGCTGACCCGAACGGGTGGCGTCGGCCGTGGCGGCGGGTGGCCGCGGGGCGTGACAGTGGCGCGCCAGGTCGTTTCGGCGCAGCGGGCTGTCGTCAGACCGGCTTCACGAAGGCCGAGCCGGGGAAGTCCAGTTCCAAGTCGTGCGGTCCGCTCGGGCCTCCCTCGCGCATCTTGGCCGAGGCCTCGTCGATCTCGATGTCGGTCAGTTCCATCCCGACCAGGTGGTGGTCGGTTGCCGGCGCGTAGTCGGCCGGTGTCTGGCGTCCTTGAAAGTAGCGACCCGTCATCGCGTCTAGGATCCGGCGCTTCTCGGCCACGTCCGTGATCTGGCGGCCGTGGCCGTAGGCGACGACGCTCCGATAGTTGGCCGAGTGGTCGGCGGCGGTCTTTGAAGCGACGAGATCCACAAGTTGAGTAACGGCCACGGAGACGGCCCGGCCGTCGCGCAGCAGGTGCAGCGTTGAGTTGCCCGGTGAGCCGTGAACGTAAATGTGGCCCGCCTCGTAGTGGTAGAGGAACGGGATGACTCGCGGTTCACCGTCCTCGACGCAGGCCACATGGGCGATCAGGCCGGCTCGGAGGAACTCCTCGATTCGCTCCGGCACAGCACGGTCGGCGTGGCGACGAATGCGCGTCCGGTCGGTGCGGGGTGCGGGGGCAGGGCGGACCGGCCGCGCGGTTGCTTCATTCATGACGGCAGCTTAGCCCAGCACCCGCCGGCCGGCCGGCACTGGCACTCTCCGTGCCATTTGGCATACGTGCTAGCGTGGCGGCGTGCCCGCTCCGCGACTCTACGTCACCGACGCCATCGTCCTGTCCCGCTTCGATTACGGCGAGGCGGATCGGATCATGACGCTCTTCACGCCCACCCTTGGCAAGTTCAAGGCAATCGCCAAGGGCGTGCGACGGACGAAGAGTCGGCTCGGCGGCAGCCTGGAACCCCTGGCCGAGTTACGCGTGGCCCTGGCCCGCGGCCGAACCTTCGATATCGTGACCCAGGTGCAGGTCACCCACGCCTGGCTCCGCTTGCGCGATTCGCTCGAGT
Organism: Chloroflexota bacterium; assembly: GCA_043758855.1. GTDB lineage: Bacteria > Chloroflexota > Limnocylindria > Limnocylindrales > CSP1-4 > Fen-1039. Next base: position 8,866 of record JAYVMQ010000065.1, on the reverse strand, counting down.
CGATGGCCACGGCCTGGTACCTGGCCGAGCTCGCCGACCGATCGATGGAGGAACGCCACGAGGCGGAGGGGTTGTATGCGCTCCTACGCCGCGCCTACGAGCTGCTGGATGGTGGCATGGACGCGGGTCGGGTCGCCCGCTGGTACGAGATGCATCTGGCCGACGAATTGGGCGTTCGGCCCGAGGTAGACCGCTGCGTCGAATGCGACCGCATGCTGGAGGCCGATCAGGAGTTCCGGTGGGTGCCGCCGCTTGGTGGCGTGCTTTGCTCGCGCTGCCCTGGCCCGCCCGCGGACCGCGCCGGTCTCTCGCTCGATGCCCTGAAGGTGCTCAAGGCCTACCAGCGCCTGGACGTCGAAGCGCTCGCCGGGCTGCGCCTCGCGCCGGCCGTAGAACGCGAGGTTGAGGCGGCGCTGCGCGACTTCTTACGCGTCTCCCTGGAGCGCGACGCCCGCTCGCTCGACTTCCTGGACGAGGTGCGTCGGACCGGGAGGCCCGACACTGGGCGTCAGCCCGGGAGGGCTGGCGCGTAGGTGCGTCGGACCGGGAGGCCCGACACTGGGCGTCAGCGTGCGTCCAGCGGGGCCACGGACGCCTGAGAGCTGGCGTAGGCGCGCAGGGCTGGCCCGGGGGTGGAGCCGCGTGAGGGCATAGCGGCGGGTCAGGGCCGGTCTACTGTCTACGTGCTGGCCGACGGCCTCTCGGTTCGCGGATCCGCCCCGGCCTGCTCTCCGCGGATGATCCGACACCATCCGACCCCGGACGGCGGAACTCGGCGAGTTGCTTCCGCATCATGGTTTCCACCGTCACCACGGGCTTCGCCATGCCGCTGCCAAGGACCAGGTCACCCTTATTGACCCGGAGCATCAGGCGGGCGACTGGCGAGAGGTTTTGCCGTTCGGCGAAGCCCTCTGGATCGTCCAGTTGGACTCTGAGATTCTTTGGTGCGCCCGCCGGGGCCAGGGGATCGCTGATGGTCGTGACCTCGTCCCAAGATATCGGGCCATGGCCCGTGGACAACTCGAACCCATCCTTGGCGATCAGCAGTCGTATTGGGTTCAGCCGACGTTTCACGTCAATCCTGGCGCCGAGGACTCCGTAGATGGCAACAATGATGCCGCTGGCGGCCTGCGTCGCTCCAATGAATGCGCCTCCGGACGCTACCTGACCACTCGCCATGACCAAGCCTAGGAGTCCGAGCGGTACCAGTGCCATCTCGAAGCCGAGCCTCCACCCCGTCCGTCGCCGGTCGTCCTGGATGGCTAACGCCAGCCCGAGGACAGGATGACGCGTCTTGGATTCGCTTGGTAGTACGGACGTCACCGCTCTTCTCCCTAACCCGGACCACGGCGGACTCGCCCGCGCTTCGCCCATGATGACGGCTCGACGCCGAGTTCGTGCCCATCCGGATGAGGTGGCATCAGCTATTGACAGCCGCAGCCGGCGGTTTGGTTAGCGGCGCGAGGTGCGCCGCCTGATGCGCTGGGCCGGGGCGGCGGGTGGCTGGCGGCTGCGTAGATGCGCTGCCAGGCGGTCACTCATGAGATCCAGAACGTCGGCGGCCGGCATCCTTGCTCCACGAGCCAGGTACAGTCCGCCGTTGTTGATCCGGAGCATCAGTCTCGCCTGACGTGAAAGGGTATGCCGGCCGGCAAAATCGCCGGGCGCTCGGAGCTGGACTCGGACCGCGCCCGGCTGGCCACGGCCCACCTTCTCGAATCCGATCGACTCGACTTCATCCCAGGCGATCGTTCCACCGACGGACCCATCTTCGAACCCGCTTTCGCCGACGACCAGCCTGACTGGCGTTCCGAGCCTCTTGGCCGTTGCTCGGGCCTCCGTAACGCCGTACACAAGAAGTGCGACGCCGGCCACAACGAGGACGACGCCGGTGGCAGCCTCGTCGGTTCTCAGGTCGTTGCCACCCACGAGGAGGCCGAGAATTCCGGCGGCCGCCATGACCCCGGCCATGAGCAGGTGGCGCTGGGCGCCGCGCCGGTCGTCGTAGATGGCCACCGATTGACCCAGAGTGGGGTGGTCCATCTCGACGGAGTCTGCGCGTATGTCAGCGGTCATCGCCCGACCATGATGACGCCATGTCCGCGACCCTGTCGGCGCCCGCACGCGCGGCACGCGCCCCAGCCTGCGCGCACGTGCGAGAATTGCGGCCGGTGCGTTCCAGCATTCGATCGCCCGCAACCGCAACACTCGATGGAGCGGATGCGGGTCGAAATCGCACCCGCGAAACCTCTGATCCGGGAGACAATGACAAGGGCGCACGTCGAGGGCGTCCGAGCAGGCACGGAGGGATCGATGCAGGCAGTGTCTGCCGAACCCGAACAGGGAGTCGAACTGCCGACCGGGAGCTACGCCTGGCCCCTTCGTACGAGACTCGGGCTGCTGTCGTTGCGGCCCCAGCGAGTCCGTCTGTGGTGGTTTGCGCTCGCGGCGATTGGTCTCTTGCCGATCGCAGCCGCTCTGAATAATGGTTGGGGCGATTGGTCAGCCTTCTGGGCCGCCGGGGGGACCGTCGGAGGCCCGAGTCTGATGGACTCAAACCTCCACACGGCTTGGCAGACGTCGCATGGGATACCACACGATCCATGGCGCTACCCACCGGCATTTGCGTATCTATTCTGGCCTGCGTCGGTGCTACCCATTGGCCTCAGTTTCGCGATCAACGCGGGCCTGATGTTGTCCTTGGTGGCAGTTGCCGGCATCCTGTTGTCCCGAATCTTCGATCTGCAGAGGGATGTGACTGTTCGGCTCGCGTTTGCGTGGACGCCTGCACTAGCGGCGATCAACATGGGCCAGAATGCCCCGTTGGCCGTTGTTCTGGCCCTTTGGGCGATCGACGCGCTGCGCCGCGATCGCCAAATCGAGGTGGGGCTCGCCAGCGGCCTGCTCATGTACAAGCCGACGCTTGGATTGCCCTTGCTTGGCTTCCTCGTGCTCCGCGGACGGTGGCGCTCTCTGTCGACGGCGCTAGTTGTGGTCGCGGCGGGTTACGTATTAAGTGTGGCTGCTGCGGCGGGGGATTGGCTGTGGCCGGTAGCCTGGTGGGACGGCATCCAACCAGTGCTGTCCGGCGATCTGATATTCAACGCCGACAAGACGATCAGTCTCCCTGGGTTGATTGGCCGCGTTGCCGGACTGCCATCATGGCTGCCCTACGTGGGTGGGGCCGCCGTCGTGCTCCTCGCGCTGCGCGGACTGATTCGCGCGCCTATCGTTGAAGCTGCGAGCGCAGTTTGTCTGCTAGCCCTAGTTGCCGGCCCGCGCGTTTGGAGCTACGAAGCGGGGCTGATGTTGCCGGTACTGGCCTGGTCCTTGGCCGGTGGGCTCTCCGAGCCCTGGCGGACTCGCCTCATCCTCCTGGTGGTTTCCATGAGCCTGTTATGGATTGTCTCGCCGCTCACGATCGTCAGTGGCATCGCCGTCATCGTCAACGCGGCAATGGTGATGTGGTTGTGGCGATGGCGACCGTTCGGGCCCAGGCATTTGGTCGGCGACCCCGCCGCCGTGGCCTAGCGGCCGGCATGTACTCGCGCCCACACTTGGCGCACACGCCCTAGCCTGCGCGCACGTGCGAGAATTGCGGCCGGGGCGTTCGATGATTCGATCGCCCGCACTTCAGCAATCAGCCGCAGGAAGCCCGCCCGCCTGTGCCCGAGGAGACAACCGTGACCGCCGCCAAGCCGACAACTTCCGTTGACGATCCGGGACCGTCCGTCGCGGCCCTGGAGACCATCGTTTCGCTGTCTAAGCGGCGCGGTTTCATCTTCCCCAGCTCCGAGATCTACGGCGGCATCAACGCCGTGTGGGACTACGGTCAACTCGGCGTCGAACTCAAGAACAACGTCAAGCGGGCCTGGTGGCGGGCCATGGTTCAGGAGCGTAACGACATCGTCGGCCTGGACGCGAGCATCATCATGGCGCCCCAGGTGTGGGTGACATCCGGCCACGTCGCCAACTTCACCGACCCGCTGGTGGAATGCCAGACCTGCCGCCGGCGCTTCCGGCTCGATGAACTTCCCGGTGCCGAGGAGCTGACCAACACCGAACTGATGGATCCCGGCGTAGTTGATCGCCTGGGTCTCAAATGTCCGGTGGACGGCGGACCACTGAGCCCACCGCGCCGGTTCAACCTGATGTTCAAGACATACATGGGCCCGGTCGAAGAGGAGGCTGCCCAGGTCTACCTGCGCCCGGAAACGGCCCAGGGCATTTACGTCAACTTCCGAAACGTCCGCGAGTCGAGCCGCAAGAAGCTGCCCTTCGGCATCGCTCAGATCGGCAAGGCCTTCCGCAACGAGATCAGCCCCGGCAACTTCGTCTTCCGTATGCGCGAGTTCGAGCAGATGGAGATGCAGTATTTCGTCAAGCCGGAGACGGCGGCCGCGGCTTTCGAGGACTGGATGCCGCGCCGCAAGGCCTGGTACGAACGCTACGGCGTCAACCCCGCCCGGCTCCGCTTCCGCGAGCATCGACCCGACGAACTGGCTCACTACGCCAAGAAGGCGGTCGACATCGAATATCGCTTCCCGTTTGGCTGGAAGGAACTCGAGGGCATCCACAATCGAGGCGATTGGGACCTCGGCCGCCATCAGGAGGCAACCGGCGAGAATCTCGAGTACTTCGACCCCGCGACGGAAGAGAAGTACGTGCCCTGGGTCGTCGAGACGTCGGCCGGGGGCGATAGGGCCGCCTTCACATTCCTCATCGATGCCTATCGCGAGGAAGAGGTCCGCGGCGAGAAGCGCGTTGTCCTGGGCTTCAACGCGGACCTTGCTCCGTACAAGGTCGCGGTCCTGCCGCTGCTCAAGAAGCGCGACGAGATCGTGGGGATTTGCCACAAGCTGCGCGAGGACCTGGCCCACGACATCATGGCCGTCTACGACGACACGGCCGCAATCGGCAAGCTGTACCGGCGCCAGGACGAGATCGGGACGCCGTGGTGTGTCACCATCGATGTCGACTCGCTTGAAGACGGGCAGGCCACCATTCGAGACCGCGACTCGATGGAACAGATTCGGGTCGACATCTCGCAGGTGAAGCCGATCATTCTCGAGCGGCTGGCGCAGGCGCGCGCCTGACGCAATGCTTTCTGGGGCGGCCGTGAGCTCGTTCGCCACGACGGAGGCCGCGGCTTCGACCCACGCCGCGGCTTCGACCCACGCCGGGGCTTCGACCCACGCCGGGGCTTCGACCCAGGCAGGGGCTTCGACCCAGGCAGGGGCGCGAGGCTGGCCTTTCAGGGTGCGGCTGGGGCCGCTGTCGCTGCCGCCTAAGCGCGTCCGCTTGTGGGGAGTGGCGCTTGCCCTGGTAAGCCTGGTGCCGATCGATACCGCCTTGATTAACGGTGGCGGGGACTGGCCGGCCTTCTGGTCGGCCGGAGCAACCGTTGGCACGCCGGACCTCGTCGATGGGGCTCGCCACGCCGCCTGGCAGTTGGCTCATGGCGTGGCCGTCGACTACTGGCGATACCCGCCGGCCGTCGCTTACGCGTTCGTTCCTGCATCGCATTTACCGATCTGGCTTGGCTTCATCATCCAAACGGCGATCATGCTCGGTCTGGTGGGCGTGGCCGGCCTGCTGCTGGCTCGGATCTTCGCGCTGCCGGCATCCGTGACGCTTGTCCTGGCGTTTGCTTGGACACCGGCCCTGGCATCGGCCGACATCGGCCAGAACGCGCCCGTCGCATTTGTTCTGGCATTGTGGGCCATCGACGCTCTCCGACGCGACAGCCACCTGGAGGTCGGTCTGGCCGTTGGTTTGCTCATGTACAAGCCGACGCTGGGTTTGTTCTTGCTCGGCCTTCTGGTCCTGCGCGGCCGATGGCGGTCCTTGGGCGTGGCCGGGGTCGTGGTGGCGGCCGGCTACCTGATCAGCGTACTGGCTGCGGCGGGCGACTGGGCCTGGCCGGTCGCGTGGTGGTCGGGGATGCAGCCCTGGCTGGGGCCCGACCTGATCCGTAATGCCGACAAGGCGATCAGCCTGCCGGGGTTGCTGGGCCGACTGCCCGGCGTGCCTCTCTGGGCCCCGGTCGCATGCGGGGCCGTGGTCGTGCTGTTGGCCCTGCGCGGCTTGGTCCGCGCCCCGATCGTGGAGGCGGGTTGCGCGGCCTGTGTGCTGACAATGGCCGCCGGGCCGCGCGTGTGGGGCTACGAAGCCGGCCTGATGCTGCCGATCCTGGCCTGGGCCATTGCGGGGGGATTGACCGAGCCCTGGCGGACGCGGCTCGTCTTCGTGGCCGTGCCGATGGGGTTGCTGTGGCTCGTGTCCGCTTACACGGTCGTAAGTGGCGTGGCCATCGTCGTTCTCGTGGCCACGAGCCTGTGGCTATGGCGCTGGCGCCCGCTGGGGCCGGACCCGAGTTCCGTGGCTGCGTCGACCGGTCCGGCAACGATCTGACCGCCGCCGGCGCCGCCCTCGCCACTTGACGCCGCCCGCGCCACCCGCGCCGCCCGCGCCACTTGACGCCGCGAGCGCCTGCGCTATTGTTCCTACATCACACGGTGAGGTAGGTTGTGGATCGCTCGCAGCTGCTGAGGGGCACTACGGCCCTGCTGATACTTGGAGTGCTCAAGGACGGCGAGTTGTACGGGTACGAGATCGCCCAGCGTATCCGCGAGCGGAGTGCGGCGTTTATCGATCCGGGAGAAGGCTGGCTATATCCCGCGCTCCACAGGCTGGAGAAGCAGGGCGCGCTGCAGGGCTCGTGGCGTGACGGCGGCCCGGGACCGCGCCGTCGCTACTACCAGATCACGGCCGCCGGGCTCCAGATGTTCAACGCCCAATCGGCCGAATGGGAGCAATTTGCGCAGAGCGTCCGATTGGTGACCGTGGGCGCCCCTAATGGCTAAGGACGGGTCCGACGGGGAGCGTTTCGGCGAGCGTTTCCTCGAGTCGGTCGAGCAACATCTCCCGTTCGAGGAGTTCGAGCGGGCCGACATTCTCGACGAGCTTCGGTCGCATCTGGCCGACTCTGCCGCGACGATGGAAGCGAAGGGTTTGGACCGGGCCCAGGCAGAACAGGCCGCCGTGGAGAGACTGGGGCCGGCCGAACGACTGGCCGACGAGCTGACTCGTGCCCGGCGCGACCGGTCTCGGCTACTGGCTGCGGCGGGTGCGGGAGCCTGGGGCCTGGTGCGCGGCGGTGTTTGGGGCGGCCTCGTGGGCTGGGCAGTGGTGACGGTGGCGGCCCTCCTCATCACAACCGCGATTGCCGTGGCGGCGCGCCAGACCGGTGGCACATGGAACGGGCTGGACACAGGCAGCAGCGCAATTCCTAACATCGTGGCCCTTGGCGTCGCGGTCTTCGTGGCCGCTCGGCTGCTGACTCCCACCTTTGCCGTTCGGGCCGGATACGCGGCGCCGCTAGTACGTTGGCTCACCATGCCCATTGGCGCGGCCCTGGTAGTCACATATGCGCTGGCGATTTGGACCGGCCCACTGAACTGGCCGGGAGTCGTCGCATTGGTCTCGCTGCCGTTGTGGTGGGTCGCCGGGGCGTGGCAGACCCGGCCGTTCCGGCTCGGCTTTCCGCGGCGCATTGCGCTCGGGTTGGCTGTGGCCGTGGGGATCCTGCTTGGCGCGAATGCGCTCTTCGGCCCCATGCTACCCGGCTCGACCAGGGCATTCTCACCCTGGTCCGCCGGTTCTGATCGCATAGGTGCCCCGATGCCCGATTGGGCCGCCAAGGCAGATAGCGGCGGCGGATCCACGTTCGGGGGCTACGAGGAGCTAACCATCGACGTGTCCGACCGAACCCGCTTGACCGGCTGGACGGATTTGCGCATCGAGGCCTGGCGAGGCACAGACCCTGCGCGGGGAGGTGGTCTCGATCCGACTGAGACCGTGCCGTTCCTCACTGCGCCGTTGCAGTGGAGCGCTGCCGGCACCTCACCCGACGGCAATTCCGTCTGGTACGGCGGCAAAGGTTGGCCGGCCAACGCCGCAACCCTGACCGGCGGCCTTCGCCTCGATCGCTCGCCAGGAGTCGGCTGGGCGTGGCTGGCATTCACCGGTGTCGACCCGAGCGGGCAGCGTCATCTGCTCAGCAGCCTGTCGGGCACGTCGGTCTTCTTCCACGGAACCGTGCTCGACTGGTTCGGAGCTGTTTTCTCGGGCCGGTAGGGACGCTCGCGCCCGGAGCTAGTGGGCCGTCGGGGCCCCCGCCGCCGCGGCTTGGACCGGCCCAGCCAGCTCGCCGCGCAGATACGCGTCGATGTGGCCGGCGGCCTTCTTGCCGACGCCGTGCGACGGGTGGTCAGGTCAACGTACCCTGCAAGTAAGCGTGTATGTTCGACGCCGCCTTTTTGCCGTCGCCCATGGCCAGGATGACCGTGGCCGCGCCGCGGACGATGTCGCCGCCGGCAAAGACGCCGTCCATGGAGGTCTGGAGGTTGTCGTCGATCTCGATGTAGCCCCACTTGTTGACCCGCAGGTCCGGCGAAGTGGAGGTCAGCAGCGGGTTGGATTTGGTGCCGATGGCAACGATGACCATGTCGCACGGGAAGATGAACTCGGAGTCTGGGATCTCCACAGGCCGGCGTCGACCGGAGGCGTCGGGCTCGCCCAGCTCCATGCGGACGCACTTGAGGCCCGAGACCCAGCCCTTCTCGTCGCCGAGCACCTCGGTCGGAGCGGTCAGGAACTCGAAGCGGACGCCTTCCTGCTCGGCGTGGTGGACTTCCTCGGAGCGGGCCGGCAACTCGTCGCGCGAGCGGCGATAGACGCACACCGACTCGGCCGCGCCCAACCGTCGAGCCGTTCGGACGGAGTCCATGGCAACATTGCCGCCACCCACGACCGCCACGCGTTGGCCGCGCAGGATCGGCGTGTCGGAGTCCGGATTGTAGGC
>JAYVMQ010000064.1:0-8876 GCA_043758855.1 Chloroflexota bacterium | reverse complement strand
GCCTTGCTCATCGTCCCAACCTGGATGTGGACCCGGCCGTGCAGGCCGAAATGGTCCACCGTCCCGCGGCCGTTCCGCCCCAGCACTCCCGAGGCGTGGGCGTCGTCGACCATCACCGCCGCCCCGAACTCCTCGGCCGCCGCCACGATCTCGGGCAGCGGCGCGATGTCGCCGTCCATGCTGAAAACGCCGTCGGTCACCACGAGGATCAGCCGGTACGGCTCGCCGGTTCCCGCGCGCCCCTTCGCACGGGCGGTCCGCAGCAACTCGCGCAGCACCGCCGTGTCCTTGTGCGGGAAGACGACCCGCGGCGCCTTGCTCATGCGCATGCCATCGATGATCGAGGCGTGGTTGAGGGCGTCCGAAACGATCAAGTCGGCCTCGCCGGCCACTACCGGAATGACGCCCGTGTTTGCGGCAAAGCCCGACTGCAATGTCAGGGCGGCTTCGGTGTGCTTGAAGGCGGCCAGCTCCGACTCGAGCTGCTCGTGGAGCGTCATGTTGCCGGCGATGGTCCGAACCGCCCCGGAGCCCGCCCCAAACTCGCGAGTCGCGGCGATGGCCGCTTCCTTGAGCCGCGGGTGGGTGGCCAGGCCCAGGTAGTTGTTCGACGAGAGGCTGATCAGCCGCGCTCCGTCGACCACGACTTCGGCGCCCTGCGCTGAGCTGAGGACCCGCATCGGCCGGTACAGGTTCTGGCGCTTGATCTCTTCGATTTCATCGGCCAGGAAGCCGAGTGGGTTGGGGCGCGAACCTTTCGGCTCGGTCGACTCGTTCGCCATCGAACTAACCCTCCTGCGGCAGCAGTACGACTTTGCCGGCGACGCCCTGAGCCAGCAGCTCGAAGGCATCGTCGTAGCGGCTCAGCGGAAGTCGGTGGGTGATGATCGGGCGGACGTCCAGGCCTTCGCGGAGGAGCGCAGCCGTCTTGTACCAAGTCTCCCAGAGCTTGCGGCCCGTAATGCCGTAGACGCGCAGGCCGCGGAAGATGATCGCGTCGTTGAGGTCGATGGTGACCGGGCGCGACGGCAGGCCGAGCAGCGAGACACGGCCACCGTTGGTCGTCATCTCGAAGGCCTGGTGGATCGCCGACTCGGCGCCGCTCATCTCCAGGACCACGTCTACGCCCGTGCCGCCGGTCTCGCGGCGGATCTCCGCCACAACATCTCCCGCTCCGTCGAGGACCGTGTCGGCGCCCATGCGGGCGGCCATCTCGCGGCGATGCGGCATCACGTCCGTGGCGAAGACCCGCGACGCGCCGGCGAACTTGCAGATCGCGACCGCCATCAGCCCGATCGGCCCGCAGCCCAGGACCGCGACCGTGGCCGTGGTGATCTCCTCCACGAACGTGGCGAAGACGGCGTTGCCCATGGGCTCCTGGATCGCGGCGATCTCCGGATCGAGTCCCTCCGACGGCCAGGCGTTGCGCTCGGGCAGGCACATGTACTCGGCAAAGGCGCCGTCAGCGTCCACGCCGAGAATGCGGAGGTTGGCGCAGACGTGCTCGCGGCCGGTGCGGCATTGGTAGCAGGTCCAGTCGACGAGGTGGGTCTCGGCGGCGACGCGCGTGCCGAGCGGAACGGCGCCGGTGCCAGGCCCGTGAGCGACCACGCGGCCGGCCATCTCGTGGCCGAAGATGCGGGGCAGGTACTTGCCCAGACGGCCTTGCGCCCAAGGATCCCAGCGGTAGATGTGGAGGTCCGTGCCGCACAGGGAGACGGCTTCCAGGCGGATCAGGACCTCGCCCGGGCCGGGGTGCGGGACGGGAACTTCGCGCAACTCGGCGCCGCCCTCCGGGTGGACTTTCATGAGGGCTTTCATGGTCCGCGGAATGTGCAGGTCGATCGAGGTGGCGGCCGCGATGGGCGAAGGGGCGCCGGGCTGAATCATCGCTCGCCTCCCGCGCGACCGGCATGCGCTTCGAGAAAGCGGGCCGCCGGCGAACCTTCGGGCGCCCGCCCATTTTCATCTGTGATCGGGTTCGTGAGGCTGCCGATGCGCTCGACTTCGACGCGAACGAGGTCGCCCGGCTCCAGAAAGACTTGCGGCTCGCGAAAGACCCCCACGCCGCTCGGCGTGCCGGTGACGATGACATCGCCCGGATCGAGCGTCACTTCTTGACTGATGAGGCTGATCAGTTCCGCGACGCTGAAGAGCAGATCCGAGGTGTTGCCGTCCTGCATCTGGAACGGGCGGCCGGCGTCCGGCCCGGTGGCCGAAGTCCGCCAGCTTCGGACGTGCAAGCCGCGGCCGTCGCCGGTCGCGCCACCGGCGCGTACCTCGTCAGCCGTGACCAGAACCGGGCCGAGCGGCAGGAACGTGTCCGAGCCCTTGGCCCGGAGCCACTGGCCGTCGCCCTTCTCGCCGGGCCGGAGGGCCCTCGCCTGACCCTGCCAGTCGCGGGCCGTGACGTCGTTGGCCACGGTGTAGCCGGCGACGCATCGCGCCGCATCGGGAACCGCGACGCGGCTCGCCCGCCGCCCGATGACGACCGCCAGCTCGGCCTCCAAGTCCAGGGCATGGGTCCCGGTCGGGTGTCGGATCGGCTCGCCGTCGGCCGTCACCGCGTTGGCAAACATCGAGAAGAACACCGGCCGAGTCGGCCGCTCCAGCCCCTGCTCGCGGATGTGGTCGAGGTAGTTGTAGCCGACACCGATGATCTTGCCGGGTCGCGGGATCGGCGCCGCCAGCCGGACAGTGGCGGGGTCAAGTGAGGCCGCGTCCAGCGCCGCCGCGTCCGTCTTTGCCTCCGTCAGCGCCAGTGCCTCGCGGATGGCGCCGAATCCCGGGTCCAGGGCGATAACCGTGGCCAGGTCCAGCCGTTCGATCTCCTCCGCCAGATTGTCCGGCGCGAGTTGGGCCAGCATGGAGAGGGGCAGGAATCGCCCGCTCGCAAGCACAACTGCCACGCGCCGGCCATGGGAATCGGCTCCTTCGCCGCTCGGCGTTCGGATCGTCACCAGTCGCATCGGTGGGCCTCCAAATCGGCCACTACAACCAATCGCGCTCGCGCGATTGCGGCGCGTCTCACATTCTCCCACGGGTCCCCTTCCGCGGCCGGGGAAGACCTCCCGAGGGTGGGCGTCGCTGCGCGCCTGACAAATGTGCGCGTCCGGAAGTGCAATTGCGCCCGATCGGCCGGATTCGCCGCCTCGGTGCGCGTGCACAGATGCACGTCTGACCGATCAGGGCCGGCCGTGCGCCGGACGCGTCGAGATTGCGCGTGTGCAAGACCATCCCGAGCGCGTCGCACTGCCTTTGGTCGAACTTGCGTTCGCTGACGCGCAGGTTGGACGAGCCGCCTGGGTTTAACAGCGTCACCTCGTCGGACGTGTACCTACCGACGCGCAGCGGTGGCCGAGCACCCTCACGGGCCCCATTCCCAGCCCGCGCGCCCCGCCGCGCGCCGCCGACGCGCAGCGGTGGCCGAGCACCCTCACGGGCCCCATTCCCAGCCCGCGCGCCCCGCCGCGCCGTCGCGCTTCGTTCGCGCGCGGCCCGCCGCCCCGCGCCGCGCCGCCCCTCGCCACTCCCCGCGAATAGGCCCACGTTGACAGCCACTCCGTGCGCCGATAGCGTGCCAGAGCCGGCGGCCCTCACGACAGGAACCGCCCAGCGACGAACGTGGAGGATGGCGTGGAGACGAGGAAGGGGCGGGCGCGCATCGCCGATGTGGCGATGGAAGCGGGCGTGTCGAAGGCCGCGGTTTCGTTCGCCTTCAACTCTCCCGAGCGCCTCAACTCAGCCACTGCCGCCCGCATCCGGGCCGTGGCCGACGCGCTCGGCTACAAGCCGCGCTCCCTGGTCGGGGCCGCCATGCGGACGACATCGGACGGCGCCACTGTGCAGGCCACTCAAACCATCGGCCTGCTCACGCCGCAGGTGCTGAGCGTCGCCTTCGCCAACCCCTTCTACGCCGAGTTGTGCGCCGGCGTTGCAGTCCAGACGGACCAGGCCGGTTACGGCCTGCTCTTCGTTTCACCGCTCCACGGCTCCCTCGTGCGCGCGATCGGGCGAGCCACTGTGGATGGGTTCGTCGTCGTAGGGCTGTCTGAGGACCACCCGGAAGTACAGCAGATCCGGCGGGCCGGACTGGCCATGGTCATCATCGACGGTGGCGCTCTGCCGGAGCACGGTCTGGTCGAATCGAACGACCAAGTCGGCGCTCGATCGGCTGCCCGACACCTCCTCAGCCTGGGCCATCGCGAGTTCGTCGTCATCGGCATGGAGCCCAACACGGCGGGCCTGTTCGAGTATTCGGCCGGTCCAACCGACAGCGTGGCCTGGCGCCGTCTGACCGGCTACCGTCAGGGGCTCGAGATGGGCGGCGTCAAGCTCCCCGACGCACGCATCGTCGTCGGCCCGGCAACGTTCGACGGCGGCGTGGCCGCTTTCCACCGCATCTGGGAGGACGACCTGCGGCCTACCGCCGTCTTGGTCATGTCGGACGTTATGGCCATAGGCGCAATGTGGGCCGCCGGCGAACTGGGCCTGCGCGTGCCGGAGGACATCAGCATCGTCGGCTTCGACGACCTGAACGTCTCGCGTCACTCGAACCCGCCGCTGACGACCGTCCACCAGCCGATACGCCAGAAGGGCGAGGAGGCGGCGCGGTTGCTGCTCCGAATGATCGCCAACCCGGACATGGAGCGGCCCGAGCACAAAACCCTGGAGACCCGCCTGATGATCCGCGGCTCCACGGCCGCGGCGCCCGGCCGCGTACCGGCTGCGGCCGCACCCAAAGCTGCTCATTGAGATGCGCGATGAGTCCCGCCTCGGTTGGCCGCTTTGCTGGCCCGCCTCCTGATAACCTCTATTCATGAGCGATGATCCAGAGGCGAGGCAGGCGCAAAGCAAGTTCGATCAGTCTGCGGTTTCTGGCCCGATTCCGACCAGCCCGATCGATGACGCTGCTTTGGCGCCGGACGCCGTGCCCGCCGAGGCTCCCGACGAGGCTCCCGACGAGGCTCCCGACCTGGAGGAGCACCCAGCTCAGGTAAAGGCTGTCGCGCCGTTTGTGGCAGTGCCCGCCGCCGTACCCGCCATCCGAACCGCCGCACCTGTAGTAGTGCCCGTGCCCTTGCCCGTCGCGCCGCCCGCCGTCGTGCCCGCAACTCGAGCCGCCGCGCCCACCGTCCCCGTCGCCAACCAGGACGATGCGGCCGAGGATGCCGCCGACGACTCGGCTGAGGACTCGGCCGACGACGATGCCAAGATCCCGTTGACCTTCGCCGATCGATTGCGCCGGCTCTCGCCGGCCCTGGTCATTCTCTCGATCCTCTCGATCGGCTCGCTCGCCTTCTTTGCCTTCGCCATGACCAGCCACACGACGCCCGTGCCGGTCCTCCTCAGCTCGGCAGTCGTGACCGGCCTCGCCTTCGCGGTGGATGCGGCGGTGGCCTCGTTCATGACCTGGCGCGCCGGCCAGAACGGCGAAGGCGGCAAGGCTCTGCTGCTCGCTCTGATCGGTGGTACGTCGGCGGTGGTCGCCGCCGGTGCCTTCGCGGGAACGCTAATCCTGGCGCTGCTTCTCAAAGGCTGAAGTTCTCGGCGGCGATCCAGGCCCGTCCCCTGCTAAACTGCCGTTCGCGTCACGCCCCCATCGTCTAGAGGCCTAGGACACGGCCCTTTCAAGGCTGAGATCAGCGGTTCGAATCCGCTTGGGGGTACCACGCCGGCGCTCGGCGCTCACTTCCGCGAAAAACGGCCGAGCCGGCGGTGCCCAGGCGATTGCGACCTCGGCCCGACGGCGCCCTGTCGGGACGAACCTTAGGAGGATGGCCCTGTCGCGGCGGCCGGCGACCGTGTCCGCGGGTACAACGTCCAGGAGCCGCCGCACCTCATCGGCACTGTCCCGACGCCTCTACCCTCTATTTCTTCTAGCCGACCCAGGGCGGCCGTTGCCTAGGATCGAGGCTACTGAACCCCTACGATTTCGCGGCCCCGGATTGCGCACGCTTGAGTCGACCGGCGGCTTCCCAGAACCTCCCGCCGATAGCACGAACTCGGGCCTTCATCATGGTCGGATGTTGAGCGAGCAACAGACCAACGTAGGCCAATAGAGGCGCCCGCGCCTCCTCTGAGACTTCTCGTGGCCCGACCTCCCACGAGTCGATGGCTCGTATCGCGGCAAGGCCGTTTCGCTCGATCTCCTCCTTCCATCCCTCGGCCTCGGAATCCTTGTTTGCCGGATCGAGGACAGCCCAAAGGAGCTGGTTGGCCTCGGGTTCGATGCCCGCCAGATCAGGCCTCCGGGTCGTGTAGAGATCATTCTCAATGACGGCCCGGGCCAGCTGATTTGGCCGAGGGAGACCTGGCAAAGGCGCGCCTGGTGATCCAGATTCAGGGGAAGCCCTTGGCGCAATGCGCTAGTCGTACAGTCGCAAGTACGAACCGCTCTGGCTCGTTCGGTTGGGCGGTGGCTGTCGCCCCCGCGATGCACTCCAACCGCGTTCCACCTAGCTGCCGGCCGGCTCACGATCGGATTCGCGGCGAGGCTCGACGGACATGCGCCTGCCGTAGAAGGAGAATTTCGAGATGCCTGGGCACTTTGGGACCTTAGATACCGAAGACGGGCTGTTCGCTTCAACTAAGTCCAGCGGCAATGTCGGCGTGTTCGGAAACAACGAATCGCTAGACCCGCCGACCGGTGGTGGCGCCGGTGGGGCGGGAGTGTTCGGATTGACAAACAGCCCGGGCGCAGCGGGCGTGTTCGGAGCGAACAACGGGGCCGCGGGGGCCGGGGTCCAGGGAAACGGCCCGGATGCCGGCGTCAGCGGTTGGTCGGACCATGGGGCGGGTCTTAGAGCCCATTCAAACCACGGTGACGCCTGCGACGCGTTCGCTCACGATCCCGCCGGCAACGGCGTCCTCGCGATGAACGATGCCACGACCGCGCCGGCGCCCGGAGGGGCTCCAAAAGGCAACGGCATTCTGGCCGTGACGACGGTCCCCGGAGCAGCCGGCGCCTTTGCGGCGAACAACCACGCGACGCAAGGGGTTGGGGTCCAGGGCAACGGTCCGGAGGCCGGGCTCAGTGGGTTCTCTGAGAAAGGGGTCGGCATACGGGCGCATTCGAACCACGGCGATGGCACGCAATCGTTCGCCCATTCCAGCGACCATAACGGCCTGCTCGGCCTGAACGATGCCAAGACGGCAGCTCCAGCTGGGGGCGCACCGACCGGCAATGGCGTCTATGGCTACACGGACGTGCCCAACGCCAGCGGGGTCTGTGGCGCGGTCGCCGCGGGCAGTCACGACGGGGCGGGGGTAACCGGGATCGGACCCACGGCCGGCCGGTTCTTCGGCAATGTCGTGGTGACCGGTGATATCCAGCTGACCGGCGCGGACTACGCGGAGGACTTCGACCTGTCCGACGGGCCCGGGGTCGAGGCCGGTTCCGTCATGGTCCTCGACGACGGCGGTTCGCTGCGCGAGAGCCACAGCCCATACGATGGGAGAGTCGCGGGCGTCGTCTGCGGCGCCGGCGCGTTCCGGCCGGCGGTCATCCTCGACCGCCGCGGTGACGCTGCCGGACCTCGAGTGCCGGTCGCACTCATGGGGAAGGTCTACTGCAAGGTCGACGCATCTTATGGGCCCATTCGGGTGGGCGACCTCCTGACAACCTCGGCAACGCCCGGTCATGCGATGCGGGCCACCGATCGCGGACTTGCCTTCGGGGCCATTCTGGGCAAGGCGCTCGCCGGCCTGGAAGGCGGACAGGCTCTCGTTCCCATCCTCGTCACCCTTCAGTAACTGATCGCCGCAGGGAGTAGATGCCATGAGCCACTGGCCGCCGAGCTTCACCGAGTACGGCTCGACCTCGGATGGGTCGATGAAGATCGTCTGGGAGGTCGACTCGTTCTTCCCGGATTCGGAGGCGCCCGACGATGTCCTTGTTGACCTCGATGGCATCCAATATCAGGACCTCGGCCCGACCGGGCGCTCGACTGAGATCCCGCCCAAGGACCTGAAGCCCTTCCAGGGCCAGGTCCTCAACGTCGGTGTGACGTTCAAGTGGTCCTCGCCACCGGCCCAGCCGCTGGTGAGTACCGTTTCAATTCTGGTCGGCGGGTCCGTCGCGCCGCCAGGAAACGGACCGAGCAAGCCCGCGGTGACGATCAAGAGCGTCACAGCGCAAACGCTCAAGCACCCTAATCAGATCGTTCTGGGATGGTCGTCCTATAGCTATAACGACGGCAACATCCTGTGGGGTCCGATTTCCAACCCGCGAATATGGAGCCATTCGATCAAGCCCGATAGGGCTACTTACAGCGGCGAGTGGCCGACCGACCGGCCTCTGGCGTCCCGGGCGATCTACTCGTTCACCGTACAAGTGAAGAACTCGTTGACCACGAACGTGTGGGTCGAGACGACGATTGCCGCTAAGTCCATCGCGAACTTCTACTCGGTGCGACAGTTCCTGAATGCGAGCGGCGTCAAGGGACCCAGCCTGCGAACAGCGATCGGCCACGGAGGCAGTCTTCGGCAGACGATGGGTATCTGATCGGGGCAGGGCGGCCGTGCCGCGACGAGGGTGGGAGCGGCCAGGAAGAGCAGTAGCGAACCGTCACGAACAGGTCATGGTGTTGCCCACGGACTGTGGCCTCAACAACGGTCCGACATGTCTCGGGGACGTTCGCCGCACGGGGTAGCGGCGTGAGCGCTCTGTCCCTGCCTGCCCAAGATTTTCGCATCGTGTCGGCACCCGCGGGCCCTAAACCTAGCCCGCCCGACGCGTATCCTGGAGGGCAACGCCGCCCCGCCACCGCACTGAGGGGGACCGCTTGCCACCGGTCGTGATCGACAACCCGATCCTGAACTCGCCGTTCAGCGAGCCGGCGCGCCATTTCCGGTTCGACGACGACGGGATCACC
>JAYVMQ010000063.1:0-5195 GCA_043758855.1 Chloroflexota bacterium | reverse complement strand
CGTGATCCGCCGGCCACGATCCACAAGGTAGACGCCGTCGGCGAGGTTCTCGACGATCGTCTTGTGGAGGTCGTTGTCGGTTGGGTCGAGGCTATCGGACAAGTTTGAGGCTCCCTGTGGCTCTCAGCGGCCTCGACCCGGGGGAAAACCATACCCGGGACGCTCTGGCACTGTACTCCGGTTGCTGTGGCCGGCCGGATGTTCGCCCACGCTGCCATCTGACGCAACCACGAGCCAGCGTCAGAGCGGTTAGGTGCGGTTAGGAGGGGTGTGGCCAGGGGGTGGGTGGCTCGGTTCGGGCCCGGGACCGCCTCCATCGGCGCCGAGCGACCCAGAGACCAGGAATGGTTCACGTCAGCGGGACATTAATGGGACCATTCGACAAACGGGCACGTCCCTGGTCATGGCCGGTCCGGCGTTGTCACGTGGCCATCGGGTACGCAGCCTGCGTCCTGCGGTGGGGTAAGTCCAGAGGAGAGTCGTGCGCTACGGTCATTTCGACGATGAGGCGCGCGAGTACGTAATCACTCGGCCCGACACGCCATTGCCATGGATCAACTACCTGGGCAACGAGGCCTATTTCGGGATCATCTCGAACACCGCCGGCGGCTACTCCTTCTATCGCGACGCCCGCCTCCGCCGCATCAGCCGCTACCGCTATAACAATGCCCCGCTGGACGTGGGCGGGCGCTACGTCTACCTACGAGACGACGAATCGGGCGAGTATTGGAGCCCCAGCTGGCAGCCGACCCAGCGCGAGGTGGAGGACTACAGCTGCCGCCACGGCCTGGGCTACTCGATCATCGGCTCGCGCTACAAGGGCATCCGCGCCGAAACGCTCTATTTCGTTCCGCTCGGCGAGAACCTCGAGGTCTGGCGGATCCGCGTCACCAACGAGCGCACCACTCCGGCGAAGATGTCGCTGTTCGACTCGATCGAGTTCTGCCTGTGGGAAGCCAACGAGGACGCCACCAACTTCCAGCGCAACTTCTCCACCGGCCAGGTCGAGGTAGAGGACGGGGTCATCTACCACAAGACCGAGTACCGCGAGCGGCGGGACCACTTCGCTTTCTTCGCCTGCTCTGCCCCGCTGGCGGGCTTCGACACGCAGCGCGACAACTTCCTGGGTCCGTACCGCGGCTGGGATCGGCCGATTGTCGTCGAGCAGGGCCAGGCGACCGATTCGATCGCCCATGGCTGGCAGCCGATGGGATCGCACCACGTCAAGCTCGATCTTGCGCCCGGCGAGACCCGCGAGGTCATCGTTCTCCTCGGCTACCAGGAGAACCCGAAGGAGGAAAAATTCGATCCGCCCGGCAGCCAGACGATCAACAAGAAGCGCGTCAAGCCGGTCATCGCCCGGTTCCTGCAGTCGGCGACCGTGGAAACGGCCTTCAACGAACTGCGCGACTACTGGACAAGCGTGCTCGGCATCCTCCACGTCGAGACGGGCAGCGAGCATGTCGATCGCATGGTCAATGTCTGGAATGCCTACCAGTGCATGGTGACGTTCAACATGTCCCGCTCGGCGTCGTCGTTCGAGTCGGGGATTGGGCGTGGAATGGGCTTCCGCGACTCCAGCCAGGATCTGTTGGGCTTCGTCCACATGATCCCGGCCCGGGCTCGCGAGCGACTGCTTGACATCGCCGCGACCCAGCTGCCGACCGGCGGCGCCTACCACCAATACCAGCCCCTGACCAAGCGCGGCAACAACGAGGTCGGCGGCAGTTTCAACGACGACCCGGCCTGGCTGGTCCTGGGCGTCGCCGCATACCTCAAGGAAACCGGCGACCTCGCGATCCTCGATGAGGCAGTGCCGTACGACAACGTCGACGGCAGCGAGCAGCCGCTCTATGACCACATTCAGCGTTCGCTCCAGTACACGCTTGATCGCCTGGGCCCCAACGGGCTGCCGCTGATTGGTCGGGCCGACTGGAACGACTGCCTGAACCTCAACTGCTTCTCGGAGACTCCGGGCGAGTCGTTCCAGACGACCGAGAACAAGGGCGGCGGCGTCGCCGAATCGGTATTCATCGGCGGCCTCTTCGTGCTCGCGGCAAAGGAGATGACCGAGATCGCGGCCAAGCGCGGCGATACGGCCGAGGTTAGGCGCTCAACCGAGGCTGCCGCTTCGATGACCAACGTCGTTGAGACGGCCGGCTGGGACGGCGATTGGTTCCGCCGCGCCTACGACTACTTCGGCAAGGTTATCGGCTCAAAGGAGAACGCCGAGGGTAAGATCTTCATCGAGCCGCAGGGCATGTGCATTGTGGCTGGGATCGGCCTTGACAACGGCATGGCCGATAAGGCGCTCACCTCCGTTCGCGAGCGGTTGGCCACGCCCCACGGCATCGTCCTGAACCAGCCCGCCTACACCTACTACCACGTCGAACTGGGCGAGATCTCCACGTATCCGGAGGGCTACAAGGAGAACGCCGGCATCTTCTGCCACACCAACCCGTGGCTGATGATCGCGGAGGCGATGTCCAACAATGGCGCCGGCGCGCTGGACTATTACATGCGCATCAACCCTTCTGCGCGTGAAGAGATCTCGGAGATCCATCGCTGCGAGCCCTATGTCTATGCCCAGATGATCGCGGGTAAGGATGCCCCGACCCACGGCGAGGCCAAGAACTCCTGGCTGACTGGCACTGCGGCGTGGAACTTCGTGGCCATCAGCCAGTGGATCCTGGGCATCCGGGCCGAGCATGGCGGGCTGCGTGTGGACCCTGTTCTGCCCGCCGACTGGGCCGACATCAAGGTCACGCGCCGGTTCCGGGGCGCAACGTTCAACATCACCGTTCGCAAAGCCAAGGGGACCACCGGCCGAGTGGGCCGATTCACCCTCGATGGCCGTGCGGTCGGCGGCAACCTGGTCCCGCCCCCGACCCGTCCGGGCCAGTCTTTCGATGTCGAGGCCTTCGTCGAGTGAGGCCGGACGAGACGCCGCCGGAAGTGGTGCCGCCGGGCGAGGCGCCGCCGGGCACGAATGCCTACGGCTACTTCGACGAGGCTGCTCGCGAGTACGTCATCACCCGGCCGGATACGCCAACGCCGTGGCTCAACTACCTGGGTGAAGGCCGATACGGCGGCATCGTCTCCAACACCGGCGGCGGCTACTCATTCGACCGCGACCCGCGCAATCGTCGGGTGACCCGTTACCGCTACAACGCCGTTCCAGACGATCAACCGGGCCGATATATCTACCTGCGCGACCAGGAGACGGGCGAGTATTGGAGCCCCACCTCGCGGCCTACGGACGTGAAGCTCGACACTTTCGAGTGCCGCCACGGCACGGCCTACACCCGCATCGCGAGTACATTCAAGCGCATCGCGGCCGAACTCACGTACTTCGTGCCGGTCAGCCCGGTCGATGAGCCGGCACCGTGCGAGTTGTGGGTCCTCAAGGTTCGAAACACTGGGTCTAGCCAGCGCCGCTTGCGCTCATTCAGCTACGCCGAGTTCAGCTTCGCCGACGCGTTCAACGACCTGACCAACCTGGATTGGGCCCAGCACATCGTCTTCAGCATTTGCGAGAACGGCGTCATCCGGGTAGGGACCAAGTTCAAGCCGCTGACGTACTTCTTCGGCAGCAGCGAGGTGCCGGCCGGCTACACCTGCGACCGCGAGGATTTCGTGGGCCGCGGGCGGGACCTGGCGAACCCGATTGTCGTCGAGACGGGCAGGCCGTCGAACGCCCCGTCGCCGCGCGGCAACAGCGTCGGCTCGCTGACCCACGACATCGAGCTTGCCCCGGGCGAAGAGCGACAGATCGTCTTCATCATGGGCGCGACCGACAAGGCCGCGGAGGTCGGCCGAGTTGTGGCCCGCTTCTCCCACGCGTCTGAGGTTGCCGCCGCCTTCCAGGCACTTCGGGACGACTGGACCACTTATCTGTCTCGCTTCACCGTCGAGACGCCTGACGCCGACACGAACGCGATGATCAACTTCTGGAACCAGGTCCAGTGCCGGACCACGCTGTATTGGTCGCGCTTTGTGTCCGGCTACGAGAGTGGCCTGGGCCGCGGCATGGGTACACGCGATAGCGGCCAGGACACGCTCGGCACGATGCACACGGTCCCTGATCACGCCCGCCGGATGTTGACCACTATCTGGCAGATGCAGTTCGCCGACGGCCATACCTGGCACCAGTTCTTCCCGCTCACCCTGGAGGGCGGCCCCGGTCTGGCGGCGGAATACCCGACCTGGCCGCAGTGGTTCAGCGACGACCACCTCTGGCTGATCATCTCGGTCTGCGCCTATCTGCGCGAAACCGGCGATTTCGACTACCTCGACCAGAAGGTCCCGTATGTCGACCACGCCGAGGACACGGTCTGGGAGCATATGCTGCGGGCGGTCGAATTCACGCTCGAGCATCTCGGCCCGCACGGCTTGCCTCGCTCCGGCTTCTCCGACTGGAACGACACGCTTAACGTGGACCACGGCTCGGGCAAGGCCGAGAGCGTCTGGACGGCCATGCAGTTCTGCCGGGTCATGGGCGATTTGGAGGAGCTGTGCGAGCAGCTAGACCGAAGGGTCGATGCCAGTCGCTTCAGCGGGCTCCACGCCGCGATGGCTGACGCGGTCAACAAATACGCCTGGGACGGCGCCTGGTACTCGCGCGCCTTCGACGATGACGGGCTGCCCGTCGGTGTGGCCGGGGCCGCGCACCACGCCATAGACCTGATTACCCAGAGTTGGAGCGTCCTGGGCAAGGTTGCGCCGCCGGAGCGGGCCGAGCAGGCGATGCGCTCCGCCGATGAGAAGCTCAACACCAAGTACGGCATCGCCCTTATGTGGCCGCCCTACGACGGTTTCGATCCGCGTGTCTGCGGCACCTCGACCTTCGTGCCGGGGGCCAAGGAGAATGGCGGCATCTTCTGCCACGCCAATACCTGGTCCATCGTGGCCGCCGCCATGCTCGGCCACGGCGACGAGGCGTACAAGTACTACCGCCAGATCCTACCGCTTGCCCGGACGGACTCCGACCTCTACAAGGTGGAGCCGTACACCTACCCGCAGAACATCTGCGGGCCCACGCACCCGTCATTTGGGATGGCGCGCAACGCCTGGCTGACCGGGACCGCGTCCTGGACTTTCGTGGCCGCGACGCAATGGATCCTGGGCATCCGGCCGACATACAACGGCCTGCGAGTGGCGCCGTCCATCCCCGCGGCGTGGCCCGGCTACACGGC
>JAYVMQ010000062.1:0-3644 GCA_043758855.1 Chloroflexota bacterium | reverse complement strand
ACGCCGCCACGCCGCCACGCCGCCACGCGGCCACGCCGCCACGCCGCCACGCGGCCACGCCGCCACGCCGCCCGACGCTCCCTCTACCAGTACTCCTCGACGTGGAGCGTGCCTATGTCGTGGCCCTTGTCGCGCGTGAAGCCGCGCCCCTCGGCCCAGGTAATGACCGTCTCGATCATGCCGGGGTTGCCGCACAGGAAGATGTCGAAGTTTTCGGGCGTTAGCGCCAGACGCGTCTCTTCTTCGACCACCCCGGAAGCGATGACGTTCTGGAGATAGCCGCTCTGGCCGCGCCAGGTCACGTCTTCCTGGGGGCGGGTGATGACCGGGATGTAGTGGAAGTTGCCGCAATGTCGGGCCAGGCCCGACAGTTCGGTGCGGTAGCCCAGGTCCCATGAATATCGCGCGCCGTGGACAATCACGAAGTTGCGGTCACCGTTGCACTGGAGATCGCTCCGCAGCATCGACATGTAGGGCGCGAGGCCCGTCCCGGTGCCGACCATGAGGAGATGCTTGCCGGGAGCCTTGTCGAGCGTGAAGACGCCGACAGCTTTAGGGCCCACATACAGCCGATCCTTGATCTTCAGGTTGAAGAGCCGGGGAGTCAGCTCGCCGCTCATGACGAGGGTCAGGTAGAACTCGACGTATTCGTCGGAGCGGCTCTCCGATGCGATCGAGTAGGCGCGCCGGATCATCCGGTTGGGATCCGCGGCGGCCCTCGCAATCCCGGCGGCCTGTGCGTCCACGGCGGCCTGGCTCTCGGGCGTGCCGGCCACGGCGTCCGCAACGGCTTCGCCGGTCGGCAGGACGCTCGGCGCGGCCTCGCTCTCCCACTCGTCCACCCGAGGCTCCGATGCCTTCAGGCCCAGGACGACGTACTGGCCCGACTTGAAGTCGAACGGCAGCTTGTCCGGGGCGACCCGCATGATGACCAGACCGGGCGCGACTTCCACCCGACTCGACACCGTCGCGTTGTATTCAGCCGCCATGCAATCCTCCGATGGGCCGGCGAAGCCGACTTGCGCCCGGATCGGGAGCCCGATCGGGTCCTAGGCAAGGATACGAGCCGGAGCTTCCGGTGTCAGCCGACTCCGCGGCAGCGGCCAGCGGCGGCCATAGGCGGCCAGCGGCGACGGCGGCGTGTGTCTGCTAGAAGAAGCCTGCGAGCCCTGCCACCGGTCCGGTGGGGACCATGACTGGTTTGAAGGCAGCCCATGGAACGACCACAGACGGCAGCCCCTGGTCGCTGGCGGCCACCTGCGACTGCTCAAACGTCGCCTTGAGACCGGCGGGCGTCAACGCCCAATTCCGGTAATTGGCCATCGTCGCGGCGGTGCCATCGGTCACAACCGCCTGGTCATAGGCGGCCCCCAACTCAGCCTGCAGAAGCGGCTCCGCCTGCATAGACAGAACGGCCAACGCCGCCTGTGAGTCGAAGAAGATGTCGTCAAAGCCGATCTGCTGTCCGGTGCCAAGGTCATAGTTGAGCGTCTGGACGGTGGTGCTGGGGTGTCCGGGCGTGGTGTCGTCGACAAATGTCAGCGTGAACGACGCCAGGGATGGAGTCAGCAGCTCCGTGGTGAAGCTATTGGTGAGGGTGTTTACCTTGCCGCTGGCCTGGCGATTCGAGGCGGGGCCGGCCTCGAACTGGGCCGCCCGAGCCTGCATGTCGCCGAGGATTTCCGCGTCCATCCCTTCGGCCCAGGGCGTGGTCCCGGCAACGAAGGCCGGGTAGCTCAGGTAGACCACCCAGATGCCGTTAGCGTCCTTCTCCGACACCGCCGAATGGACGATGGTGGGCCTGACACTCGGCAATGAGGCCGTTGGAGCCGGGGTGTAGGTGACCCTGGTCGGATTGTCCGACGGGGGTACGGACGGCAGAACGGGAAATGAAGGGGCCGTGGTGGGCGTTAGCGAGCTTTGGTTGTTGAGGACGGGAACGGCCGTCACCAGCACGTTCATGGCCACGAATACGCCTGCAATGCCCATGCCCATGATCATGAAAACGGGCACGGTCTCGCGGGCTCGCTCGCCGAAGGACTTCTGCCTAAGCCTCATCGGCCGAGTATGCCGGACTCAGCCCCGGCGCGCAGCCCGCCCCTCCGGGCGGTCACCGAGTCGCGAGCTAGGCGGCCTGCTGGTCGGACTCATGGGCGAGTGAGGGAGCCGCTCACGGTGATGGTTCCCGCCCCCACCTGGTGGATCATGGCCCCGGAGCATGTGAAGTCGATGCTTCCATCCGAAGCTTTCGGTTTGCCGAGCATTCGGCCAGTTCCGGCGGCGTCCGCGACGTCATCGCCGCAAGAGGGAAGCCACCCGTCATCGCCCGAGCTTATCGTTGCCACGCCGGGCAGGGCGTCACGGTCTCGACGCCATTGCAGGCCTCGTCGTAACGACGCTGCAGACGTACGGACTATGCGTCTATGCCGTGGTCGGCCTTCCGATGGCCACAGCACAGTTGCTCGTCCCCGCCGCCATCTGGGACATAGTCGCCAGGCGTCGTGGCTGGCTCCGGACTGTCGAGCCTAGTCCGACCCGCCGGTCGAATACCTCGTACGCACCTTAGGCAGGCGTCAGGTCAAGGTGCTTCTCGTGCCTCGTGACCGCCTCGGCATCGTTGATGATGGTGAGGATTGCCAACTTCGAACGCGTTCCCGCTAGACGGGCGGGTCGACGGTCCACCGGAGGATGTCACCCGGCTGGCAATCGAGCACCCGGCAGATCGAATCCAGGGTGGTGAACCGGATGGCTCGGGCGCGCCCGTTCTTCAGAACGGCGACGTTCGCCGGGGTGATGCCGACGGCGTTGGCAAAGTCGCCCACGGACATCTTGCGTCGGGCGAGCATGATGTCGAGCTCGACGATCACGGCCATCAGATCACCTCGTCGAGCTCGGTGCGGT
Organism: Chloroflexota bacterium; assembly: GCA_043758855.1. Classification (GTDB taxonomy): domain Bacteria; phylum Chloroflexota; class Limnocylindria; order Limnocylindrales; family CSP1-4; genus Fen-1039. Next base: position 743 of record JAYVMQ010000062.1, on the reverse strand, counting down.
CGGCGATCGCCGACTCGAGCAGGCCTCGCATGACGACCATGAGGAGCACGAACGCCAGCCCGCCGGCGACGCAGGCGGCCAGGAAGTAGGTCGTTGGTCCGCCGCCGGGGACGAAGCCGAGCATGTGGATCAAGAGGCCTGCGCTCAGAACCGTGGCAACCGCCGCGCAGGCCGTGATGACGTCAACCCAGCGCAGTGCGCGGCGGGTGAAGATGACCCCGCCGTCGACCATGGATAGCAGCCGCCAGACGACGAGCAGCGCCACCTGACCGCATCCGATGAAGAGGATGGCGGCCACCGAGTACGGAACGACGAGGTACGCGACTTCGGGGAAGATCCTCCCCTCCTCGGACGCGACCACCCAGACGAGCACCTGTGCGAGCACGGTTCCGAGCAGGAGGACGACAAGAGCGACGCGGAGAAGCCGACTTGCGAGCATGTTCATCTATCGACTATCGATTGCTTTCGCTCGGCTGTCAATAGGTCATTCGGCATCCGGCGGCTTCATAACCAACAGGTTTCACACACCCGGTGGCGCAGTTGGTCGTCTGTAGGCGCTGACGGTAGGCGGCCTCGAACTCGACCGGCGGGATGTCGCCGCAGGCCGAGTGCAGGCGCTGGTCGTTCCACCAGGCCCCCCATGCTGCGGTCGCGAGCTCGACCTGGTTGGCCGTCCGCCACGGCCCTTGGCGGCGGATGAGCTCGGTCAGATGATGGCGCGTGCGGCAGCAAGATGAGAAATG